>NZ_JBFUBG010000004.1:0-180199 GCF_056405875.1 Rhizobium sp. P1_E6
GGCCAAGTCTGTAACCGGCAGCCATGATTTCTCCCTGTTCCTTTATGTTCGCTCGGCGGTGATACCTTGGAAGATCCGCGCCCGCATGTTCGCRCCGCTGGACAACGTCATCGAAGACCCGGCGACCGGCAGCGCATCGGCAGCCCTTTCCGCCTATCTCGTCTCGTTGCTGCCGGAAGCTGACATCAGCCAGCACGTAACGATCGAACAGGGCGTCGAAATGGGCCGGCGCAGCATCATCGAACTTGATGTCGTCAAGAGAGCCGGAACCGTCACCGACGTGACGATCTCCGGAAGCTGTGTGCCGGTCATGAAAGGCGAGATCATCCTGCGGGACTGAACCTGCCTATTGCACCAGGAAGTCGCGCGCTAGCAGTGCCACCGCCCAGATGGCAAAGGCAATCAGTGCGATCTTCCAGAAATCCATCCGGCGGCGCAGCCCCGGATAGCCGAGCAGCTTGATGATCTGGATTGCCATGGCAAGGATGAGCAGCAAAGCTATCAGCTTTGTCATGGCTTTATTTTTTCCATCTATCAGAATGTCACAGGACGGACATTTTTTCACGCGAACAGAGAATATCTACACGCCGTAAAGGCATTCCGGGGCACAATCAACATTCTTATGGACTGGGCGGATACAGGTCTCGCCTTATGTCCTTTTCAAAGCGAACACGCCGAGTCTGGGGATATGACAAGAAATCTGCTGTCCGTCGCTGYGCTGCTCTTTGGCACGCTCTTCCTCTTCATGGGCAATGGATTGCAGGGCATTCTGCTTCCCGTACGCGGAAATCTCGAAGGCTATGCAACGACCACGCTCGGCCTGCTCGGAACGTCATGGGCAGCGGGCTTTGTCATCGGCTGCCTTGTCGCCCCGAAGATGGTGCGCCGTGTCGGCCATGTCCGCGCCTTCTCCGGCTTTATCGCCATTATCGCCATCATAGCGCTGGTGAGTGGCATAGTCATCGATCCGGTCTGGTGGGTTATTCTGCGCGCCGTCACCGGCTTCTCAACCGCCGGCACCTCGATGATCATCGAAAGCTGGCTGAACGAGCGGGCGAGCAATGAAAGCCGCGGCGCGATCTTCTCGCTCTATATCGGCATCACCCTGCTCGGCGTCGTGGGTGGTCAGTTGATGATCCCGCTGGAAGACGTGCGCACGCCGGTACTCTTCATGATCTGCGGCATTTTCTACTGCATCGCCATGCTGCCGACGACGCTTTCGACCGCCGCTTCGCCACAGCCGCTGAAGGCAGTGAAACTCGACCTGCCGGCGCTCTATCGCAATTCGCCCGTCTCCTGCCTTGGCATCCTGCTCGTCGGCATCGCCAACGGCGCCTATGGTACGCTCGGCGCCGTCTTCGGCGCGGGTGCCGGCCTCTCCGATACCTCGATTGCGGTGATGATGAGTGCCACCATCTTTGCCGGCGCCATAATGCAGCTTCCGGCCGGGCGCCTCTCCGACCGCATCGACCGCCGTTACGTGCTGGCCGCCATGTCGGCCATCGCAGCCCTTGCCGGCCTGCTGATCTTCCTGCTGCACCCTTCCTCCCCCGCTTTTCTGATCGGCCTAGTCATTCTCTACGGCGCAGTCGCCAACACGCTCTATCCAATCGCGGTTGCCCACGCGAACGACTTTGCCTCATCGGAGGATTTCGTGAAGGTCTCGGGCGGCTTGCTGCTGCTTTACGGCATCGGCACCGTCATCGGCCCGACGATCGGCGGCCCGGTCATGTCCATCATCAGCCCGCATGCGCTCTTCCTGGTAACGGCGCTCGCCCACCTTCTGATCACCGCCTACGCCATCATCAGAAGCCGCATTCGCGCAGCCATTCCGGCGAGCGACCGCGACGCCTATACAACGATCCCGACAGCAACATCTCCCACGCTCACGCCACAAAGCATGTCGCTTGCCGATCGCGGCTCCAACAAGCCTCCCGAAAGCGGCGATCCTGCTGTAAAGTTCGGCTGACGAACTGAAGCGTGTCGCGCAAAACTGTGCAGCGGTTTTGCGATAGCGACATGCTTGAAACAGAAAGCGTGGAAGCGAATCCTGGAGATTGCAACACGGTTTAAAGGAGGAGCGACGATGAGCTTCATGGACGACGACAGACCGCAGAAGAAGATCGCACACGAGATCGGCTCCGATCTCTCCATGCTCTCGGTGGACGAGTTGAAGGCGCGCGTGGAACTCTTGAAAACCGAGATCGCGCGGCTTGAAGCCGAGGCCGCCAAGAAGGCGTCCGGCCGGATTGCCGCCGAAGGCCTTTTCCGATCATAAGACTGTGGACATGCAACTATTGCTTCGAAATTACTTTCGGTAAGTCTTAAATTGGGACGATATTAATAAAAAATTAAGCTTTATAAGATATTACTCATACCGTTCAGATCTTTCTGGACCTCAGACAGTTTTCCAAGCGGTGAATTGGTCTGATTTTTCTCCCTGTTTTACCTTGAGAGCCGCTTTTGCGGCTCTTCTTTTTGCGCTGCCCTACTCCTTTCCACGAAACTGTGGAGATTAACCTTTTCTTAAGAAACGGCTTGCGCATTTAGGTTAAAGCTACCATCTTGAAATCATAAAGACCGGCCTGGGARACTTTTCCACGGAAACCGGCGTTACCTGATAGTAGATGCGTGCAACAGGGATTCTTGAGATGTCGGAACTTGGATTGAATACGATCAGTTTTGCGGGTCGCGCTGCCGCATCCTCGCAGTTCAAGACGCTGTATGCCGAGGGAATGTCGCTCGTCGAAGAAACAGCATCCTACCTCGACGGCCAGGGCCGCGCAGCTGCCAAGGTGCTGCCGCGCATGGCCTCGGTCCTTTACGCTGCTGAATCGATGCGCCTGACCACGCGCCTCATGCAGATGGCATCCTGGCTGCTCCTGCAGCGCGCTGTCAACAATGGCGAAATGTCCCGCGATCAGGTTCTGACGGAAAAGAACAAGGTTCGCCTCGACGGCTTCAACGTTGACCGCAACGCACCGGGTTGGGGTGACCTGCCGGAATCTTTCCGCGACCTCGTTGAACGTTCGCTTCGCCTGCAGAACCGCATCGCTCTGCTCGACCGCGAAATCTATCGCCCGTCGGAAGCTGCGATCGTTCCCGACAACCAGAACAGCGTCCAGGCCCAGCTTTCCCTGCTGCAGACGGCCTTCGGCAACAACTGATCTGGCATCATAGAATTTTATGAAAACCGGTTGCGGCAACGCGGCCGGTTTTTTGTTTGCTCACCGGTATAGGCCCACAAAACAGAAAGCCCGGCACAAGACCGGGCTTTTGAATGTTCCGCGTAACCGGAAACGAATTAGAGGCCGAGGCCGCCGAAACGCTTGTTGAACTTCGAAACACGACCGCCGCGGTCCATCAGCTGCTGATTACCGCCGGTCCAGGCCGGATGCGACTTGGAGTCGATTTCGAGGTTCATGACAGCACCTTCCGAACCCCAGGTCGAGCGGGTTTCGTACTCGGTGCCATCGGTCATGACTACCTTGATGACGTGGTAGTCGGGATGGATGCCTTCCTTCATGACAATCTTCCTGCGATGCCGAGGTTCAATTTGCCGCAGACAGTTGCGGGGAAAGAACCGATTGAATAAATGAAGCCGCAGTCGTGAAGGCTACGGCTTCCCATTAGGATGCGGTGCCTATACATGAAGGGCGCCAGGATAACAAGGGCCAACGAAGCCGCAATACGCGGTCTTGACGGCGATCGGAGACGATTTGGCAGAGCAGGCAGAACTTGGGGAGAAGAAGTCGCGTTCGCTAAGACCGCTCGGCAGGCTGACACCCTATGTGGCACGTTATCGCGGCTTGGTCGCGGGCGCTCTGATCTCGCTGGCGCTCGCCGCCGTCACATCGCTTGCCATACCGCTTGCCGTGCGCCGCATGATCGACCACGGCTTTACCCAGGCCGATGGTACCTTCATCAACAGCTATTTTGCCATGCTGATGATGATGGCCATCGCACTCGCCGTCGCCAGCGCTCTTCGCTATTATTTCGTCATTACCATCGGCGAACGCATCGTTGCGGATCTCCGCCGCGATGTCTTTGCGCATGTCACACGGCTCTCACCTTCGTTCTTCGACGTCAACCAGTCGGGCGAGATCGTCTCGCGGCTGACGGCTGATACGACGCAGATCAAATCCGCCGTCGGCGCCACGGCTTCCGTGGCGCTCCGCAACCTGATCCTCTGCATCGRTGCGCTCGGCATGATGATCATCACCTCGCCGAAGCTCTCGAGCCTCGTCATCATCGCGATCCCGGTCATCGTCTTTCCGCTGGTCGCCGGCGGGCGATCGGTGCGCAAGCGCTCCCGCGCGGCGCAGGATACGCTGGCCGAAGCCTCTGCCTTCGCCAATGAGACGATCGCCGCAACCCGCACTGTACAGGCCTTCAACGCCGAGGTCGCGGCCGCCGATCGTTATGGCTCGGTAGTCGAATCCGCCTATCAGGCGGCACGTTCCGCCGTATCCTCCCGCGCCCTGCTGACAGGCATTGCCATCACCCTGATCTTCGGCAGCGTGGTCGCCGTTCTCTGGTTTGGAGCCCATAGCGTGCTCGCCGGCACGCTTTCGGCCGGCACGCTCGGCCAGTTCCTGCTCTATGCGGTTATCGCAGCCGGCTCGCTCGGCGCATTGTCGGAGGTCTGGGGGGAGCTTTCGCAGGCTGCGGGCGCGGCCGACCGGCTGACAGAACTTCTTGACGAGGTTTCGCCGATTGCCGCTCCCGCGAACCCACAGCCTCTCCCCTCGCCCGCCCAGGGGCGCGTGGAATTCGATGGCGTGCATTTCGCCTATCCGTCCCGCCCCGGCAGATCGGCGCTGCATGGCCTTGATCTCACAGTGCAGCCGGGGGAAACGGTCGCGATCGTCGGCGCATCCGGCGCCGGTAAAAGCACCGTCTTCTCTCTCCTGTTGCGCTTCTACGATCCGCAACAGGGTGGGGTAAAGATCGATGGCATCGACGCCCGCCAGGCAGATCCGGACGCATTGCGCCAGCGCATCGCCATCGTGCCGCAGGATGTCACCATCTTCGCAGCTTCGATCCACGATAATATCGCGTTCGGCTTTCAAGGCGCCACGCGCGACGAGGTGCGCGCTGCCGCAATGGCGGCCCAGGCCGATGAATTCATTAACAGGCTGGAAAAGGGTTACGACACTGAGGTCGGTGAACGCGGCATTACCCTGTCCGGCGGCCAGCGCCAGCGCATCGCTATTGCCCGCGCAATCCTGAAGAACGCACCCATCCTGCTTCTGGACGAGGCGACATCGGCCCTCGATGCCGAGAGCGAAACGCTGGTCCAGAGGGCCCTGGACGGGCTCATGCAGGGCCGCACTACGCTTGTCATCGCCCACCGCCTAGCCACAGTGTTGAAGGCTGACCGCATTCTCGTCATGGACCAGGGCCGCGTCGTCGAGGAAGGCACGCACCAGAGCCTGATCCGCCACGGCGGCATCTATGCGAAGCTCGCCCGGCTGCAATTCGATGCGGCCAACGAGGACGTATTGGCGGCCGCCAAATAAGCTGCCCCCATTGCATAGCGACTAAAGTCTGATCGGCACACTCCCCGCCAGCGGTTGCCTTTGCCGCAACCTGCCCTAACCTCCCTATGCCCAGGAGTGGGGTCTTTGCTGTTGAAATCTATGGGAGGGGATTCGAATGGCGCTTTCCAATATT
This sequence comes from Rhizobium sp. P1_E6, assembly GCF_056405875.1. NCBI lineage: Bacteria > Pseudomonadati > Pseudomonadota > Alphaproteobacteria > Hyphomicrobiales > Rhizobiaceae > Rhizobium > Rhizobium sp. P1_E6. Next base: position 5,677 of record NZ_JBFUBG010000004.1, read on the forward strand.
GTCAGTCGCGCGAGCCTGGTGCTGGGCCTTGGTCTGCTGGCCGCTGCCGCAGGCACTGTCGCATCGGCCCAGAGCTTTCCGGATCGCTCGATCACCATGATCGTGCCCTTCGCCGCCGGTGGTTCGACTGATGTCGTCGCCCGCATCGTCGCGCAGAAAATGTCCGAAGACCTCGGCCAGCAGGTCATCGTGCAGAACGTTGCGGGTGCCGGCGGCAATCTCGGCGCTGACAACGTCGCGCGCGCCGAACCGGACGGCTATACGATCCTGATGGGCACCGTTGCGACCCACGCTCTCAATCCACTGATCCTGAAATCGACGCCCTATGATGCCGAGAAGGATTTCGCGCCGATCTCGTTGCTCGTGGTCGTTCCGAACGTGCTGGTCGTCAATCCGGAACTGCCCGCAAAGAATGTGCAGGAACTGATCGCGCTTCTGAAGGCCGATCCGGACAAATACAGCTATGCCTCATCCGGCAACGGCACGCCGCTGCATCTTTCCGGCGAACTCTTCAAGAGCATGGCCGGCGTAGACATGCAGCATATTCCCTATAAGGGAGCGGGACCGGCGCTGAATGACGTCATCGGCAATCAGGTGCCGATCATGTTCGACAACCTGCCCTCGTCGTCGAGCCACATCAAGGCCGGTACGCTGAGGGCCCTGGCCGTGACGACCGCCGAGCGCGCACCGTCTTTCCCCGATGTTCCGACCATCGCCGAATCCGGCATTCCCGGATATGAGACTTACACGTGGAATGCGCTGTTTGCGCCGGCCAAGACACCGGCCGATATTGTCAGCCGGCTCAACGCCTCGGCAAACAAGGCACTAATCGATCCGGCCGTTGCCGGGCGCATGAAGGAGTTCAGCGCAACGATCGTCGGCTCCACGCCGGAAGAACTCGGCGCCCATGTGAAGGCCGAGCTTGCGAAATGGAAACCGGTCGTCGACGGCGCCCATATCCAGATGGAGTGATTGCAACAAGAGCAGATAGCGTGCCGTTCTCCTCTCCTTCTCTTGCGCTCAATCCAACCGGCGGCAATTGGACGCCATGCAATTGAATTCTAATTAAGGTAGTGGAAAAGCTCGCAATTCTGGGCTAGCTTTCGAAAGGCTGATGCACGATTTCAGCTTACCAGGAGGGATCCATGTACAGATTTGAAGTTTACAAGGATAAGGCCGGTGAATTCCGCTTCCGCTTCAAGGCTTCGAACGGCGAGACCATGTTCTCGTCCGAAGGTTACAAGGCGAAAGCATCCGCAGTGAACGCCATCGAATCCATCAAGAAGAATTCGCCTGGCGCGGATGTGGTGGACCAGACAAAGGCGGAAGCTTGACCGGGAGCGGAGGCGGCATCAGTCGCCTCCAGCACTTCCCGCTCAGCGTATTTTTCGCGCACATTTCTCCTTGATCGATTTTTTTCGACCGCAATGTCGAAATGGGGACGACTGAGACCTCATTGTTTCGGAACGGCATGAGGCCGCGCCGCGGGAACATTGCAGCATGGGCAAATTCGGCCTTACATGCTGCTTGCCCGGTCAAACACCATCAGAGGATCAGGAGTTTCCGATGCAATATGCGCTTATCATCCGTGAATCCGCAGAAGATTTTGTCCGTCGCGGCGACCCCGCCTACCGCGACGGCTGGACGGCCTATACCAAAACATTGGTACAGGCCGGGATCTTGACCGCCGGTGCCGGCCTGACCCCGCCTGAGACAGGCACGATCGTGCGCCGCAAGGGCGAGGACCATGATGTGCAGGATGGTCCCTATCCGGAAGGCAAGGAACAACTCGGCGGCTTCTATGTGATCGAGGTGCCGGATCTCGATGCCGCGCTCGAATGGGCCACACGCGTTCCCGTTTCCGAACAAGGCTCGGTTGAAATACGGCCCCGGTTGCAGGTCGCGTGAGGCCGTTGTGATATCAGATTCGGATCGCGCCGCCGAAAAGGKGGCGCGCCACTCCTACGGCAAGCTCATCGCCTTTCTTGCCGCCCGCTCCCGCAACGTTCCGGCAGCGGAGGATGCCCTGTCCGATGCCCTGGCGGCCGCGTTGCGGGTCTGGCCGGAGCGTGGCGTTCCCGACAATCCCGAGGGCTGGCTGCTCACCGCAGCCCGTCGCAACCTCATGCAGGCTGCGCGCCATCGAACCGTGCGCGACAATGCCAGCGAGACCATTGCGCTGGCCTTCGAAGAAGCCGAGGAGCGTATGAATGATGCGCAAAACGCAGTCTTCCCCGATGAACGGCTGAAGCTTCTTTTTGCCTGTACGCACCCGGCAATCGACGGGTCCATCCACACACCCCTCATGCTTCAGACAGTGCTCGGTATTGACGCAAAGACGATCGCCCAAGCCTTTGTCGTCTCTCCGGATGCCATGAGCCAGCGTCTGGTGCGGGCCAAAATCAAGATTCGCGATGCCGGCATTCCCTTCGCCATTCCTGATCGGCATATCCTCCCGGAGCGACTGGCGGGTGTGCTTTCGGCAATCTATGCCGCCTATGGCTTGGGTTGGGACGGGCTCGATGGCGAGCAGGACAGTCGCATTGGCCTGACCGGCGAGGCGATCTGGCTTGGCCGTGCACTCATGACAATTCTGCCGGAAGAGCCGGAGGTCATGGGGTTACTCGCGCTGATGCTTTATTGCGAGTCAAGAAGACACGCGCGGCGTGATGCCGACGGCGTCTATAGACCGCTCGAGGAGCAGGATACCCGCCTCTGGAACGAGATCACGATGGCGGAAGCCGATACGCTGCTTCGCAAGGCCGGCGCTTTAGACCGCTTCGGTCCGTTTCAGTGCCAGGCGGCCATTCAATCCGTCCACGCCACACGCCGACGGACGGCGGCAACGGACTGGGAAGCTCTCGTCGCGCTCTATCGGGCGCTGATTGCCATGAAACCGACACTCGGCGCGAAGGTCAGCCACGCCGCCGTCATCGGCAGGGTCGAAGGCGCGGCCCCGGCCCTGGTTTTACTGGACAGGCTGGAGCAACGTGCCATTGCCAGCTACCAGCCCTATTGGGCGGTGCGCGCGCATCTGCTCTCCGAACTCGGTGAAAATGATGCCGCGATGGAAGCCTACAGGATCGCGATCGGCCTGAGCGACAGTCCCGCCGTCCGCACCTTCCTCACCGGCAGACTTCAGACCGTTATTTCTCGGTAAGCTTGAGCTCGATGCGGCGGTTCGTGGCACGCGCATCCGGCGTATCGCCGGGCGCAATAGGCTGGAACTCGCCGAAACCTGCGGCCACAAGCCGGTCGGCTGGCACGCCCTGCGCGATCAGGAACTTCACGACAGAGGTTGCGCGAGCCGACGAAAGCTCCCAGTTGTCGCGGTACCGGCCTGAGCCTGACAGCGCGACATTGTCCGTATGTCCGTCGACGCGCAGCACCCAGTTGATCTCAGGTGGAATTTCCTTGGCGAGGTCGAGCAAGGCGGCGGCAAGCTTTGCCATTTCCGTTTGGCCATCCGGATTGAGGTCGGCTCCGCCAGACGGAAACAGCACTTCCGACTGGAAGACGAAACGGTCACCGACGACGCGGATGTTTTCTCGGTCGGACAGAATTTCGCGCAGACGCCCGAAGAAGTCAGACCGGTAGCGGTTGAGTTCCTGCACGCGCGCGGCCAGCGCCACGTTCAGGCGACGGCCGAGATCGGCGATCTTTGTCTGCGAAGTTTGATCCTTCTGCTCGGAGGCTTGCAGCGCGGCCTCGACAGCAGCGATCTGGCTGCGCAGCGCGGCGATCTGCTGGTTGAGAAGATCGACCTGGCTGAGAGCGCGGTCGCTTACCTGCTTCTGCTCATCGAGAGCCTGCGTCAGCGTACCGATCTGCTGCTTTGCCACATCCTGGCCGCCGGTTCCGGCACTGAGCAGCGCCTGCAGCCGCGAGCGATCCCCCTCGGCTGATGCAAGTGAAGCCTGCAAATTGGCGACGGAATCCTGAAGGTCTTGATTGCTGCCTTTTTCAAGAGCCAGCAACTGCGTCAGCTCGTTGATCTGGCCGTTCAGGCGCGTCAGCACCTCGTCGCGGCCGCTGATTTCGCGGCTGAGAATGAATTGGCCGACGACGAAGACCGTGAGGATGAACATGATGGCGATGAGCAGCGTCGACAGCGCGTCGACGAAGCCCGGCCAGTAATCCACCGCACGTTGGTGGCGGCGGTTGCGGGCAAGAGGCATGGCTTACTTGCCCTCGCTTTTTTCGACCTGGCTGGACCGCTCACGCGCTCTCTCGCTGCCGCGGTCCTGCACGCCGATGCGCTCAGCCAGTCGGTCGAGCGTGCGGCGCATCGCCTTCGCCTCGTCCTGCTGCACCTCGATCCAGTCGCGCAGCATCTGCTGCTCGTTACGCATGTTCTTGACGAGGCCCTGAATGCCTTCGGCGAGGCTCGCCATGGCCGCGACCGACCGTTGGCTGGACGGGCCGTCCCCTTCGGCAACCTTGCGCAGATATTCCGACAGCGCCTTCATATCTTCCGACGAGCCGCCGGAAACTCCGTCGAATGCAGACACCGGAATGTCCGAGCCGACATCGGTAACCGAGGAGAGCCAGTTTTCCAGCTCCATGTAGAAACGGTTCTGCGCGCGGCCGGCCTGCAGATCGAGGAAGCCGAGGATCAGCGAACCCGAGAGGCCGAGAAGTGATGACGAGAAGGCCTGGCCCATGCCTGAAAGGGGCGTGGCAAGCCCTTCCTTGAGCGTCGAAAGCACATCACCCGTGCCGTTCGAGCCGGCATCGAGCGACTGGATGACCGAGCTGATCGATCCGATCGTGCCGATGAGACCCCAGAAGGTGCCGAGCAGGCCGAGGAAGACGAGCAGGCCTATGAGATAACGCGAAACGTCCCGCGATTCGTCGAGACGATTGGCGATCGAGTCCAGAATCGAGCGCAACGCCGTGGTCGACAATGCAACCGCGGACTTGCGATTGCCGATCAGCGCCCGCATCGGTGCAAGGAGCCGCGGATTGCGGTTCACCTTGTCGGCGCTGCCTGCTGCGCGAAAGGAATTGAACCAGCGCACTTCCGGGCGAAGCGACAGCACATGATTGAAAACGAGAATAATTCCAACAGCAAGAACGCCGACGATGAGACCGTTGAGGCCCGGATTATGCATGAAGGCGGTCTGTGTCTGCCGGAACAGGATCGCCGCTATGAAGCCCACGATGATAAGGAACAACACCATCGTCCAGAAGAACGACATGGGACTGGAGAGTTTGTAGGCGTAGCCACCGGCCGTCTTCTCAGTGGAGCCGAACTCGGCCGCATTCACATTTTCCATAGATTCCTGGGCCTCCGGACTCATCGCAGCCGGAGACTAGATCAACATTGCGCCGAATTGAAGTATGCGATGCCGAAAAGCGGGACTTTACAACAGGCTGTTTCCGACGCGCGTCAACGGGTCGGAACGGGCCGCTTGACGACTTCCGTCAGGGCCTTGTGGATGTGCTCATTGCCGGCGATGATCGCGCCGGTCTCGAGGATTGACGTGCCGCCATCCCAGTCGGTCGCAAAACCGCCCGCTTCGCGGATAAGCAGAATGCCGGCCGCCATGTCCCAGGGCAACAGCGCCGTTTCCCAGAACCCGTCAAAACGGCCGGCCGCCACATAGGCAAGATCGAGCGAGGCCGCACCCATGCGACGGATGCCGGCGACCTCGCCCATCACGTGGCGAAGCTCGATCAGGAATTTCCCGTGGTTGCTGCTGCCGAGATGCGGTCCACCGCAAGCGATGACGCTGTCGGAGAGCACCCGGCGCGAGGCGACCCGCAGCCGGCGATCGTTCAGGAATGCGCCACCGCCGCGCTCGGCGGTATAGAGCTCGTCCGTTGCCGGATTGAAGACCACGCCTGCGACGATCTCATTGTTGCGCTCGAGCGCGATGGAAACTGCAAAAGCGGGAATGCCGTGCAGGAAATTCGTCGTGCCGTCGAGCGGATCGACGATCCAGCGATGCGCGCCATCCGTGCCCTTGATCTCTTCGCTCTCCTCGCCGAGGAAACCATAGGTGGGACGAGCCTTGAGAAGCTCTTCCTTGACGATCTTCTCGGCCTTGCGATCCGCATTCGAGACGAAGTCGCCCGGTCCCTTCACGGACACCTGCAGGTTCTGCACTTCACCGAAATCACGCCCCAGCGACTTGCCTGCCTTGATGGCAGCCTGAACCATGACATTGAGAAGAGCTGAACGGGCCATGTGAACATTTTCCTTGGATAATACGGGACGCGCTGTCAGGGGCGGGGTATGTCCCTGAACGCCGGAAGCGACAGCGCTGCATAGATTGGCGGCCTCAAGACCACAAAATCACGGAAATTTCAAGGGGATTGCCGCATGGCAGGATTGCAGCATGCATAGTAGCCCAAAATAATTCTGGACAGATCAGTCTGGAAACCCTATTTAGCCCTTATGGCAAGACACAAGGAATTCGATCGCGACACCGCACTCAAGGCGGCCATTACCCTGTTTACCGAACACGGTTACGAGGGCACGTCGACGGATGCTTTGCTGTCGGCCATGAAGATCAGCCGCCAAAGCATGTATGACACGTTCGGCGACAAGCGCAGCCTCTATCTGGCAGCGCTCGACCGCTACAATCTCGACAGCGTCTCTCAACTCGTGGCCGATCTGCGCCGCGATACGACACCGTTGAAAGCCTTGGAAGAGACGCTCATTGCCTTCGCGTCCCGCCCCGAGACCGAAGCCGGTCGCGGCTGCCTCGGCGTCAGCGCCGTCTGCGAGTTCGGACGCACCGACAGTGCAGTCTCGGCACTGACCGACAAGGCATCACGCCTGCTTGCCGCCGCCATGCGGTCGATCCTGGAAGAAGGCAAGAAGCGGGGCGAAGTCGCCGATGATGTCGATACGACCGACGCCGTTCAATTTCTCGGCTCGACCTTGTCAGGCATGAAAGTCAGTGCCCGTAACGGCGCCTCCCCCGAAACGCTCCTCGGCATAGCGCGCCTCGCTGTTCGAAGCCTCCGCTAAAGCAACACCACTCCTAACCGCAATTTGGCGTGCTTAATTCTAGACTAAACAGTCCAAAAACAGAAAGGAAACTACAATGTCCCAGCCACTTTCCGGCAAGATCGCCCTCGTCACCGGCGGCTCACGCGGTATTGGCGCCGCAATCGTCCGCCGTCTCAGCAGCGACGGCGCGACCGTCGCCTTCACCTATTCGGCTTCCGGCGACAAGGCGAAGGCCATCGTTGCCGATATCGAAGCAAAGGGCGGCAAGGCGCTGGCCATCCAGGCGGACAGCGGTGATCCGAAAGCCGTTCAAAATGCGGTCGAACAGACCGTCTCGACATTCGGCGGCGTCGATATTCTCGTCAACAATGCGGGGATCCTGATGCTGAACCCGGTCGATGATTTTCCCCTCGAGGATTTCGACCGCATGTTCGCGGTTAATGTGCGCGCCGTCTTTGCCGGTACGCAGGCGGCCGCACGCCACATGAAAGCAGGCGCGCGCATCATCACCATCGGCAGCATCGTCGCCGAGCGAAGCGGTTTTCCGACCTCCTCGGTCTATTCCATGACCAAGGGCGCCGTCGCTGCCATGACGCGCGGCCTTGCCCGAGATCTCGGTCCGCGCGGCATCACCGTCAACAATATCCAGCCCGGCCCGACTGCGACCGATATGAATCCGAACGAGAAGAGCAACGAGATGCTGCAACAATTGATGGCGCTTGGCCGCCTTGGTGAAGACAAGGAAATCGCAAGTTTCGCCGCCTACCTGGCCAGCCCCGAAGCCTCTTTCATCACCGGCGCCAGCCTGACGATCGATGGCGGCTATCTCGCCTAACAGAAAGCAAATGGCGGCGCATCTGCGCCGCCATACAAGGGCTTCACGTTGGAAGCTCAGGACTTCTGCTGAGTGATCAACACTTCGCGGGCGATCTGGTCAAGCGGCAGAATACGGTCGACGCCGCCCTTGGCAATCGCTTCCTTCGGCATGCCAAAAACGACCGAGGTCGCTTCGTCCTGTGCGACGGTATAGGCGCCGGTCTGATGCATTTCCAGCATGCCGCGCGCACCATCATCTCCCATTCCTGTCATAATGATGCCCATCCCGTTCGAGCCGGCCGAACGGGCAGCGGAGCGGAAGAGCACATCGACGGACGGGCGGTGGCGGGAAACCAGTGGTCCGGATTTTACCGACACGTAATAGCGCGCACCCTGCCGCTCCAGCAGCATATGCTTGTCGCCGGGCGCGATCAGCACATGACCGCGCAGCACCGGATCGCCGTCGGCTGCTTCCTTGACTTCGACTTCGCAGAGACCGTTTAGGCGCTTGGCGAAAGCCGCTGTGAATTTTTCCGGCATGTGTTGGACGATCACCATGCCCGGCGCATTGGCCGGCAGCGCCTCCAGAAATTCGCGCAGGGCTTCCGTCCCGCCCGTCGAGGCGCCCACGCAAACGACCATTTCCGTCGTCTTTGCCATGGCCCGGCCGGTTGGCGGCGGCAGCATCGCATCGGCCGTCAGCTTCTTGGCCGGCCCTTCCGCCGAAGCCGAACGGACGCTGCCCGCAGCGCGGCGCACATTGGCAAGCCGCGCATGTGAAGCGCTCTTGACCACTTCACGGATACGCATCGCATCGTCGGCGAGACTGTCGGCTGCACCGATCTTCGATTTCAGGATGACATCGACAGCGCCGGCCTCCAGCGCCTGAAGCAACGTCTCCGAACCTGCTTCCGTCAGCGAGGAACACATGACGACGGGGATGGGCCGCTGTGACATGAGCTTGCGCAGAAACGTGATTCCATCCATGCGCGGCATCTCGACATCGAGCGTGATGACGTCGGGAATCTCTTCCTGGATCTTGCGCGCCGCCATGAACGGATCGGAGGCGACGCCCATGACCTCGATCTCCGGGTCTTCTTCCAGAACCCGTGTCAGCGTCTGCCGGACACTGGCAGAATCGTCGATGATGAGGACGCGGACTTTTTTGGCCATAGGATCCTCTCAGATGCGCTGGAACACCGTATTCGAAACCTGCTTCAAGGGAAGATCGAAGCCGGTGATCGATTCCGAGTGGCCGATAAACATGTAACCACCCTTCGCGAGGCAATCGCAGAGACGGGTGAGAACACCCGCCTGCGTCTGCTTGTCGAAGTAGATCAGCACGTTGCGGCAAAAGATCAGATGCATCATGTCACCAACAGGATATTTTTCGTCCATCAGGTTCATGCGGGCGAAGCCGACGCGGCTGCGCAGTTTCGGTGAGATGCGAACATCGCGTCGGCCCTGCTGCTTGGCCACCATGACATACTTCTTCTGCAGGTCGCGCGGCACCGGAGCGACCAGATCTTCCGCATAAATACCCCTGCGCGCGGTCTGCAGCACATCGGTGGAGAGATCGGTCGCCAACACGCTGTAGGAGAGATCGCTACGGCTCTCGACGAACTCCGCCAGCACCATCGCCATGGTGTAGGGCTCTGCGCCGGTCGAACATGCCGAACTCCATGTGCGAACGGTTCGCACGCCGCTGTCGGCAAGCGCCGGCAGGGCAACCGTCTGCATATATTCGAAATGCTTGGCTTCCCGGAAGAAGTCGGTCTTGTTGGTCGTCACGACGTCGATCAGATAGACGGTCTCCTGATCGAGCCCGCCGTCGTTGAACAGGAAATCGCAATAATCGTCGAAGCTCGAGTGACGCGTGGCGCGCAGACGGCGGCGCAGGCGGCCCTCCAGCATCGTCAGTTTCGTCGGCGGCATCTTGATGCCGCTATAGTCATAGATGAACCGTGCCAGCTTGTCGAAGTTACGCTTGCTGATCCTGTCACCCGGCAATTGGGTTTCTACCGCTGCCATACTCATAAAACGCGACGCTCCGGATAGGTATTAAGGCCTCAAGCGGCCGATTGCAGGACAGAGGCGTCTTCGCGCGACAGAAGCCGGGCAAGATCGACGATAACGACGAATCCGTTCTCACGGCGCACGACGCCAGCGATGTAGTCCGACCGCCAGCGCACGCCAATATCGGGCGCGGCTTCGATCTGGTCGCGGCGAAACGGCGTCACTTCGAAAACGCGGTCGGCGACGAGGCCGAGCGTCAGAAGACGGCTTTCCATCGGAACGTCGAGAACGAGCACGCGCGTATGTGACGTCGGCACGGTCTTCGACATGCCGAGCTTCAGGCGCAGATCGATCGTCGGCACACCCTGGCCGCGCACATCGCGCAGGCCGAGCAGATAGTCGGGGYCATTCGGAATCTTGAATGCTTCCGCATAGTCGAGGATTTCGCGCACCACCTCCACCGGAACGGCGAAGATCTCCTCGCCGAGGCTGAAGGTCACGAATTGAGCTTCCAGAGATGTTGTTGCCATGATCAACCGCTTTCCTTGGATTCGAGCGTCCCCATTATCGGGGACGCCTGTTAACAGATTGAAAGGACCCGAATGCTCAGGCGCTTTCTTTGAACTCGGCATCCCCGTCGTCGGGGCCACCCATGGAGAGGTCGAGGGCAAAGCCCTTCGCCCGGGCCTGCTGACCGGCGACCGAATTGGCAGCCCCGGTCTTCTTGGCGAGCGGCTTGCGGCCTCCGGTCGGAAGCGGCGTGCGCACCGTAACCTTGGCGGCTGGAGCGCGGGACAGGCGGTTCCCGGCCATATCCACCTTGAAGAAGGCGATCGAGGCCTGCAGTTCCTCAGCCTGCGTGGCGAGCTCTTCAGAGGTTGCCGACATCTCTTCGGAGGCACCCGCATTCTGCTGCGTCACCTTGTCGAGCTGCTGGATCGCTTCGTTGATCTGCGAGGCACCCACATCCTGCTCGCGGCAGGCCGAGCTGATCTCGGCGACGAGTTCCGCAGTCTTGCGGATATCCGGAACCAGGCGGCCAAGCATTTCACCTGCATCCTGTGCCGCCTTCACCGTATCGCCGGACATGGCAGAGATTTCAGCGGCGGCCGACTGGCTGCGTTCTGCAAGTTTGCGGACTTCCGAGGCGACGACCGCGAAGCCCTTGCCGTGTTCGCCGGCACGGGCAGCTTCGACGGCGGCGTTCAGAGCAAGCAGGTCCGTCTGGCGAGCGATTTCCTGAACGATGCCGATCTTCTCGGCGATCGTACGCATGGCAGCGACAGCACGGTTGACCGCTTCACCGGAATTCTCCGCATCCTTGGCGGACTGGCGAGCAATCTTCTCAGTCTGGGCAGCGTTGTCGGCGTTCTGTTTGATATTGGAAGCCATCTCTTCCATTGAGGAGGAGGCCTGCTCAGCGGAGGCTGCCTGTTCTGTCGCGCCTTGGGAAACCTGCTCGGAGCTCGCCGAGAGTTCCTGGCTGCCGGACGAGACGTTTTCCGCAGCGGCGATCGCATCGGCGACGACACCACGCAGGCGCTCCACCATCTGCTCCAGAGCGATACCGAGCGTATCCTTTTCGGAGAGAGGCTTCGGTGAGACAGTCAGGTCGCCGTTCGAGATCTGGTTGGCGATCTGTGCCGTGTTACGCAGGTTGCCGGTCATCCTCGTCATGGAATTGACCAGGTCGCGGATTTCGTCGTTGCTCTTGTGCTCGATGTCCTGTTCGAGATCGCCGATGCTGACGGCATCCGCAAGTTGAACCGCACGCTTGAGGCCACGGGAGATATTGAGCAGTATCCAGATGGCGGCAGCGGAGGATAAGATGATCAGACCGATCGTCATCATCACGAGCACGTTGCGCGACTGGGCATATTGGTCATTTGTGGCTGAGTCCGTCTCGGCCACATTGCCGGTCACCGTGTCGTTCAGCTTTTCGAGAATGCCGAGAAGCTGCGTCGTGACCTGCTGGCCCTCACCCATGGAAATGGTGCCAGCCTGGGTATTGGACTCATTGGTATTCTGCTTGGCGAGATCGGCAACACGGTCCTGCAGCGCCGTCCACCTGCTGTAGAGATCGCCGAACTGGGTCATGCCGTTGCGGATATCCGGATCGGGCGATGTCGCAAGACGGGCCTGCAGCGTCTTGATCTCATCGCGCTGCTGCGAGATTTCATCGACATAGCCGCCGATTTTGGTCGGATCCGTGTTGATGATCGCGTCCTTTTCGGAACGGATCGAGCGCATGACCGCATCGGAGAGATCACCGGAGTCGCGCAGGTTGGCGACCGGACCGGCAACCATGACGGAGATGTCGTCGTTGAGCGACGAAAGATTGTAGATCGACAGACCTGCCATGGCGCAGGTCAGGAGAACAATGAAACCGAAGACCAAGCCCAGTTTCAGTTTGATGGTGAAGCGCATTTGCGAACCTCTTTTAGAATGGCTGCGGCTGTGCCGCGAAACAGGGCCTCTGATAAAAACGCTTCATGCGTCACCGGGTAAATCCGGCACAGACCGGCTTGAACATCGCCGGATGTCGGAGGGGCCACGTTGGGTCGGCCCCTCCCTTGTCGAAGTCGGAAAGTCCTATGCGCTCTCGCGGAAATCGTCGTCCGCGGTATCCGGCCCGCCCATGGACATGTCCAGGGCGAAACCCTTGGCGCGGGCTTGCTGAGCGGCAACGCCGTTGGCAGGAGCCGCCTTACCCGCCGGCTTGCGGGCTGCTGATGGAGCCGGGCTGCGCGTGGTCACCTTGGCGGCCGGGGTACGGCCCTGGCGGCCACTCGTCGCCATTGCCTTGCCGCCCGCTGTATCAACCTTGAAGAAGGCAATCGATGTCTGCAGTTCCTCGGCCTGGGCGGCGAGCTCTTCGGAGGTCGCAGACATCTGCTCGGAAGCGCCCGCATTCTGCTGGGTGACCTTGTCGAGCTGCTGGATCGCTTCGTTGATCTGCGACGCACCGACATCCTGCTCACGGCATGCAGAGCTGATCTCCGCTACGAGTTCCGCAGTCTTTCTGATGTCAGGCACCAAACGGCCGAGCATGTCCCCGGCTTCCTGGGCAGCCGTGACGGTATCGATCGACATGGCGCTGATTTCCGCTGCCGCCGACTGGCTGCGCTCGGCAAGCTTGCGCACTTCCGAAGCGACGACTGCAAAACCTTTGCCGTGTTCGCCGGCACGCGCTGCTTCGACCGCAGCGTTGAGAGCAAGAAGGTCGGTCTGGCGGGCGATTTCCTGAACGATGCCGATCTTCTGGGCGATCGTACGCATGGCCTCGACAGCGCGGGAAACGGCACTCCCGCTCATCTCCGCATCCTTTGCGGATTGACGGGCGATCTTTTCCGTCTGAGCGGCATTATCGGCGTTCTGTTTGATATTGGCTGCCATCTCTTCCATCGAAGAGGAGGCTTCTTCGGCCGCCGAAGCCTGCTCAGTGGCGCCCTGCGATACCTGTTCGGAGCTCGCCGAAAGTTCCTGGCTTCCGGCCGAAACATTCTCGGCGGCCGCAATTGCGTCTGCGAYGACGTCGCGCAACCGTTCCACCATCTGCTCCAGCGCGGTGCCGAGTGTATCCTTGGCCGAGAGCGGCTTCGGAGAAACCGTCAGGTCGCCGGCAGCAATCTGCGTGRCAATGTCGGCAGTGATGCGAAGATTGGTGACCATGCTTTGCATCGCGATGCCGAGCGTATCCTTGGTCGAAAGCGGCTTGACGTCGACCGAGAGGTCGCCTTCTGCGATCTGGTTGGCAACGTCGGCAGTAGAGCGCAGGTTATTCACCATGCCGAGCATGGCAATGCCGAGCGTATCCTTGTCGGAAAGAGGCTTCGGTGTGACGCTGAGGTCACCGTTCGAAATCTCGTTTGCGATGCCAGCAGTATTACGCAGATTGTCCGTCATGACGTTGATCGTGTTCACCAGGTCCTTGATCTCGTCATTGCTCCTGATCTCAACCTTCTGGTTCAGATCGCCGATGGCGACCGCGCTGGCGACGTTCATGATCTTACGCAGGCCGCTGTTGATTCCGAGCGCGATCCACAGCGCGGCAGCGAAAGCGATGACGGAAGCGCCGACAGCCATGCCGATCAGCAGGTTTCTGGTATTGCCATAGAGGATTTCCGTATCGTCGTCGGCTTGGGTCATCGACTTCTGCTGAAGTGCGACGAGCGTCGTAAAGACATCTTCCAGTTCCGTGACGATGGCGCGGACCTCTCCGCCGGAATAAGCCGTGGCCGCTGCCCTGTCGCCACTTTCCTGGATGGAGGCAACTTTGTTGGAACCTTCCGCGAAACGTTTGCCCAGCTCGACCAGCCTGTCCCACGTGGGCTTGCCATCAGCAGTTGCGAGCTGTTGGCCGCCTGTCGCGAATGTGAGCATTTCATCCATGCTCTTCGCCGAGTTCTCGTAGTTCTTCCTGGCCGCTTCGGGATCCATTTCCAAAAGGGCGTTCTTCTGCCATCTGATGGCATTGAGCTCGGCAGCTTTTGCTTCCAGAGCCAATTCCAGTCTTTTTGATGGACCTGAGATCAGGTCGCCGACGGCGTCGTTCAGCGAGCTGAGGCTTATAATTCCAAAGACTGCACTACCTACCAACAACAGTATGACGAAGCCGAACGCGGCGGCGAGCTTGAGCTTGATCGTGATACGCATCGCAATACCCCTATTTGAAAGCGACGTAATAAACGTGGACCGATGGTTCCTGTTGCAGCGTCATGCAGCCAGGCATTCCGGTAGGAAAAGGCAGGTCGCACAAAGGTTTTGCGGCCTTGCGTCCGGCGTTCCTGGTCACCGGAAGCTTGTGCCAGGGGCTGCGTGCGCAACCCCTGGCGGGATAAAGCGCTCAGGCGCTTTCGCGGAAATCGTCATCTGCGGTGTCAGGACCACCCATCGACATATCCAGGGCAAAGCCCTTGGCGCGTGCCTGCTGACCGGCGACCGAATTGGCAGCCGTGGTCTTCTTGGCGACCGGCTTGCGACCTCCGGTCGGAGCCGGGCTGCGCACCGTGACCTTGGCGGCCGGCGTGCGGGACAGGCGGTTGCCGGCCATGTCCACCTTGAAGAAGGCGATCGAGGCCTGCAGTTCCTCAGCCTGGGTTGCCAGTTCTTCGGAGGTCGCCGACATTTCTTCCGAAGCACCCGCATTCTGCTGGGTCACCTTGTCCAGCTGCTGGATCGCTTCGTTGATCTGGGCAGCGCCGATATCCTGCTCGCGGCAGGCAGAACTGATTTCCGAAACCAGTTCGGCAGTCTTGCGGATATCCGGAACCAGGCGGCCGAGCATGTCGCCGGCGTCCTGAGCTGCTTTCACAGTGTCGCCGGACATCGCCGAGATTTCAGCCGCTGCCGACTGGCTGCGTTCTGCCAGCTTGCGAACTTCCGAGGCGACGACCGCGAAGCCCTTGCCGTGTTCACCGGCACGAGCAGCTTCGACGGCGGCATTAAGGGCAAGCAGGTCGGTCTGACGGGCGATTTCCTGAACGATGCCAATCTTCTCGGCGATCGTACGCATCGCAGCAACGGCACGGTTGACAGCGTCGCCAGAGGTCTCTGCATCCTTGGCGGACTGGCGGGCAATCTTCTCGGTCTGGGCGGCATTGTCGGCATTCTGCTTGATGTTGGAGGCCATCTGCTCCATCGAAGCGGAGGCTTCTTCAGCCGAAGCCGCCTGTTCAGTCGCACCCTGCGAGACCTGCTCGGAGCTGGCTGAAAGTTCCTGGCTGCCTGAAGAGACATTCTCGGCAGCCGCGATTGCGTCGGCCACGACACCACGCAGGCGCTCGACCATCTGTTCCAGGGCTATCCCGAGCGTATCCTTGTCGGACAGCGGCTTCGGAGAGACCGTCAGGTCGCCGTTCGAGATGAGGTCGGCCACTTCGGCCGTCGTGCGCAGGTTCGTCACCATGCTGCGCATCGCGATACCGAGAGCGTCCTTGTCCGACAGCGGCTTCGCATCAACGGACAGGTCGCCGGTGGCGATCTTGTCTGCGAGCTCGGCCGTATTCCGCAGATTGGCGGTCATGACGTTGACGGTGTCGATCAGATCCTTGATCTCGTCATTCGTCTTGACGGCGACATTCTGGTCGAGATCGCCGATCGAAACGGCCCTGGCGACCGTTGCAATCTTCTTCAGGCCGTTGTTGATGCCGAGCGTGATCCAGAGAGCCGCACCGAGCGCAATCAGCACGGCGATTCCCGAGGCAGTGCCGAGGATCAGTTTGGTGGAGTTATAGAGATCGTCGTTGGCTTGCTTGGTCGCCTTCATGCCCTTGCGCTGGATTTCGACGAGGGCCGCAATTGCTTCGCCCATGTCGTTCGTCATCTCGCGCAGTTCGCCAAGCGAGAGAGCTTGAGCGCCGGCCTGATCGCCCTTGGCGTCAAGCTGTTGCAGTTCAGCGGACTTTTCGCGGAATTTCGCGCCGAGGCTCTGCAGCTTTTCCCAATAGGGCTTGCCTTCCGGCGAGGCGATTGCGTACCCCTGACCCACGGTCTCAAGCATGGCCTGCAGCTTCTGATCGGCTTCCTTGTAGAAACCGTCGGTCGTCTGCGGATCAGTCGAAAGCAGAGCGTTCTTCTGCGCGCGAATAGCGTCGACTTCGGCCACATTGGCCGTGAGCGCGAGTTCGAGACGGCGCACGGAGCCGTCGATCATTGCACCGCTGGCGTCGTTCAGAGTGCCGAGACTCATGCTGCCGTAAACGGCAATACCGACCAGCAAAAGGGTCATCAGGCCGAAAGCAAGGCCCAGTTTCAGTTTGATCGTGAAGCGCATTTGAATACTTCCTTGAGCTAAATCGACAGATCCGGGGCATTGCGCGACGTCCGGGCATGGACCGTCATTCCGCCATTTACGGCGGCATGCATGCAGAATTATTCGGTTGCTGGAGATCATCGTCGCTTGTTCCGCATGCCCGTCATCACGGACCCTGCCGGAGCTCACGATCGGCCTTTAAAACCGCAGCGCGTCTGACTGCGGAAGATCCCACCTTTCGGAAGGACGCCCTGATGTTCCGCCTGCTCTTGAAGCCTGCAAGCGGACATCTGCCGATCGATACCAACGCATACACACGTTGGGCATTTCCTAAGCCGCGGGCCGGAGGTCCGCGGCGGTTCTCACATCAGCGAAGCGCTCAGGCGCTTTCGCGGAAGTCGTCGTCGCCCGCATCCGGGCCGCCCATCGACATATCCAGGGCAAAGCCCTTGGCACGTGCCTGCTGGGCGGAAACCGTATGGCCGTGATTATTACTATGCGTGGCCGGAGCCGGCTTGCGCGGGGCGGCGGCCGGAGCCTTGACCACCTTGGCAGTCGTCTTCGCAGCGGTCTTCTTTACGCCAGCACGGGTCGCACCTGCCGTATCGACCTTGAAGAAGGCGATCGAAGCCTGCAGTTCCTCGGCCTGTGCAGCAAGCTCTTCCGAGGTCGCCGACATTTCTTCCGAAGCCCCGGCATTCTGCTGGGTCACCTTGTCGAGCTGCTGGATCGCTTCGTTGATCTGCGAGGCACCGATATCCTGTTCGCGGCAGGCAGCGCTGATCTCGGAGACGAGTTCGGCGGTCTTGCGGATATCGGGCACCAGGCGGCCGAGCATTTCACCGGCATCCGCTGCCGCCTTGACGGTATCGCCCGACATCGAGCTGATCTCGGCAGCGGCAGACTGGCTGCGTTCTGCGAGCTTACGGACTTCCGAGGCGACGACCGCAAAACCCTTGCCATGCTCGCCGGCACGCGCTGCTTCGACCGCAGCGTTGAGAGCGAGGAGGTCGGTCTGGCGGGCGATTTCCTGAACGATGCCGATCTTCTGGGCGATCGTGCGCATCGCTTCGACCGCGCGTGTCACAGCCTCGCCGGACGCTTCCGCATCCTTGGCGGACTGGCGGGCGATCTTCTCGGTCTGGGCGGCATTGTCGGCATTCTGCTTGATGTTCGCAGCCATCTCTTCCATCGAAGCGGAGGCCTCTTCAGCGGAAGCCGCCTGTTCGGTCGCACCCTGCGAGACCTGCTCGGAGCTGGCCGACAGTTCCTGGCTGCCCGAAGAGACATTGTCGGCGGCAGACAGGGCGTCGGCGACGACACCACGCAGGCGCTCGATCATGACGTTGACGTTGCCGAGCAGTTCGCCGATTTCGTCATGCGAGGTAATTTCGGCCATCTTCGTCAGGTCGCCTTCGGCAACTTCGCGGACGACAGTGTTGGCACGGCTGAGACCCTTGCTGATGGTATTCGCGATCCAGAAGGCAGTGAAGGCAGCGATCAGCAGTGCCACAGCGGCAACCGCGATCATCATCGTGCGCGTCGTGCCATACTGCTGTTCGGCGCTGTCGTCTGCATCCTTCATGCGCTGTTTTTCGAGCGTCAGAATTTCATCGAGAGCGGAGTCGATATCGTTGGCTGCCTGGCGAGCCGTCGTGACCGAGATATTGTTGGCGGCGTCCATATTGCCGGCCTTCATGAAATCGCGAATCTGGTCGTCGGCCTGGTTGAAGGACTTGGAGAGTTCGGTAACACGATCCCAGCGTGATTTGCCTTCCTCGGTCGCAAGCTTCGTCACAGCGGCGAAGGCGTCGGCAAAATCCTTGCGGGCCTGGTTGCCCTTTTCGATTGCACCGGAAGCGTCATCGGCATTGCGCGCGGTCAGAAGGTTCTTCTGCTGGCGGATGGCTTCGAGTTGGGCGATATTGATCTGCTGCGCGAGGTCCAGGCGCGCGGCAGGACCGGCAAGAAGATTGCCGATCGTATCGTTCAGCGAACCGAGGCTGAAGATGCCGTAGCCGGCGGTACCTATCAGCATGAGAATGATAAAGGTGAACGCAGTCACCAACTTTGTCTTGATCGTCAATCGCATCGTCTTAACCCCTAATGATTGGCCCCCGGCTAGCTGACGGCCCCCGCCGTCTCATGCCTCGATGAGAAAATCGCCTGCAAATTCGGGAGGATGATGAATTCCCCGCCCCGCTTGACCAAGCAATTGATGTAATCCGCGCGCCAGCGCATACCCACGCTTGGCGGCGGTTCGCTGGCGCTTTTCGTCAGCGTCGTCACTTCGTTCACCTTGTCGGTACGCATTCCGACGAGCGTCTGCTCCCCCTGCAGATCGACCTCGATGACGACGATGCGGCTGTCGATCGTCGCTTCCGAGGCTTCCATCCCGAAAGCGAGGCGAAGATCGGCAAGCGGAATAACCTTGCCGCGGAAGTTGATGACGCTGGCGACGAAGGGCTGGCTGCCCGGCACCGCGGTCTCGGGAAGCAGATCCAGGATTTCCTGGACGATGACGGCTTCCAGTGCGAAGGTCTCGCCATTGAGATCGAAGGTCAGAACTTCGACTTCTTCGGCATAATTCCAGTGCTTGTCGAATTTTTCGGCTGTTGCTGCTGTGCTCATCCTGCCACGCGCAATTGCGCCTCCTGTTGCTGACCCGCGGCAACGAGGTGCCCGACGTCAAGAATGAGGGCGACGCTGCCGTCGCCGAGAATGGTGGCGCCAGAGAAGGTCGCCACGTCGTTGTGCAGTTTCGACATAGACTTGATGACCGTCTGGTGGTCGCCGATGATCTGGTCGACCACGAGGCCGACACGTTCGGTGCCTGTCGAAATGACGACCACCTTCTGATGGACGTCCGGCTTGGTGCCGGTGCGGAAGAGATCGCGCAGCCGCAGGAACGGCACCAGACTGTCGCGCAGCGAGATGAAGCTGCGCCCACGCGAGCGGAGGTCTTCTTCCAGCGACAGTTCGAGGCACTCCTCGACCGCCGAGAGCGGGATGACGTAACGCCCGGCGCCGACGCGCACCAGCAGACCGTCGATGATGGCGAGCGTCAGCGGAATGCGCAGCGAGACTTCCGAACCCTGCCCCGGCAGGCTGACGACCTCGATCGCTCCGCGCAGCGCTTCGACCGTCTTCTTGACGACATCCATGCCGACGCCGCGACCGGAGAGATTGGTGATCTGCGCGGCGGTGGAGAAGCCCGGCGCGAAGATGAGCTGCAGCAGTTCCTGATCGGAAAGTGGCTGGCCGGGCGCGATGAGGCCCGAGGATTCCGCCTTGGCGCGAACCCGCTCGCGGTTGATGCCGCGCCCGTCATCCTTGATGGAGATGATGACTTCACCGCCGGACTGGTGGGCAGACAGCGTCACGGTTCCGGCTTCCGTCTTACTGGCAGCAAGACGTTCGGCAGGCGGTTCGAGGCCGTGGTCGATCGAGTTGCGGACGAGGTGGACCAGCGGGTCGGCGAGGCGTTCGATGACGGTCTTGTCGACTTCGGTGGTCTCGCCTTCCGTGACGAGTTCGATGACCTTGCCGGTTTCGCGGGCGAGATCGTGGACGAGGCGGCGGAAGCGCGAGAAGAGCGTTCCGACCGGCACCATGCGCAGCACCATCATCGTGTCACGCAGTTCTCCGGAGAGGCGTTCGATTTCTTCCGAAACCGAGCGCAAGGCGATGTCCGAGCTGGAGCTTGCCAGCTGGCTGAGGCGCGACTGGGCGATGACGAGCTCGCCGACGCGGTCCATCAGCTCATCGAGACGTTCTGCCGGGACACGGACGTTTTCCTGCGCCTTTGCCTGGGCTGCGGCCTGGGCAGGCGCGGGCGTTTCGCGCTTTACCGGAACGGCCTCGACCGGGCGGAACTCCGAAGCAGCGGCTGGAGCCGGTGCAGCGAGTGCTGCGGCGACTGGAGCAGCAGCTACATCCTTTCCTGCCTCGGCCGGCGCGGCCTGCGGACCGGCGATTTCCTGAACGTCGAGCTGCATGTCATCCATGACGAAGATAAAAACGTCGTCGATGGCAGAACGGTCCTGCTCGCTCGTCAGAACAACATCCCATGAAACATAGAGTTCGGTCGGGACCAGATCATCGAGCGGCGGAATGCCTGATGTGTTTGCACGAACTGTGCATTCGCCGAGATCGCGCAGTTCATCGAGAAGGCCGAGCGGATTAGTGCCGTTCGCCATGGAATTCGCCGGTAGGCTGAAACGGATGCGCCAGGTCGTCGTCTTCTTGGCAGGAGCCGCGGCTGCGACAGCGGATGTTGCAGGCGCGGCAGCCTCCTTGGCCTCGGCCTTGCCGCCGACGGCCGCCTGGAGCTGGGCAAGCAGCTTGTGGCCGGTATCGCCGTGATCGGCATCGGGCTGTTCGACGAGCGCCCGCATGTGATCCTGCGCGGCAAGAACGGCGGCAACGAGCTCGGCGGTTGCCGGAACTTCACCCTTACGGACACGGTCGAAGGCCGTTTCGCAATGATGGGTGAAAGCGGCAAGCTGCTCGAAACCGAACATCGAGCCCGAGCCCTTCAATGTATGAAGGCCGCGGAACACCGCGTCGACGAGATCCTTGTTTTCGAGGTCGTGGTTAAGGTCGAGAAGGCCGGCTTCGATCGCCTCGAGGCATTCGGCCGCTTCGGTACGGAATACTGCGACTGGATCGAGCGAGCTCATCTGCCAAGCACCTTCTTCACGATCTTTACGAGATTTTCCGGATCGAACGGCTTGGTAAGCCAGCCGGTGGCACCCGCAGCCTTGGCACGCGCCTTCAGATCCGCATCGGATTCCGTCGTCAGGAAGATGATCGGCACACCGGCCTGGGCGGGCAGCTTCCTTAGTTCCTCGATCATCGTCAGCCCGTCCATGACCGGCATGTTGAGATCGGTGACGATCAGGTCGAAATTGCCGCTCTTGGCGGTTGCCAGGCCCTCGGCGCCATTGACGGCTTCGGTGACCGCGTAGCCTGCATTGGTCAGCGTAACCTTGGTGGTCAGCCGAATGCTGGCGGAATCGTCAACGGTCAGGATGTTTGCGCTCATAACGTCACCTCTTCATGCAACCAGAACTTCTTGTCTTCTTGATCGAAGGCCTCGGTAAATCCGGCGCGCTCAAGGACCTTGAGAAGCGAACCGCTGGCCGGAGCCGAAAGGGTAAAAGTCTTGCCTTTGGCCCTTGCCTGACGGCGGGCGGCTTCGATGAGCTGGAGAGAACTCAGATCCGCTTCCGTGTTTTCGGGAAGACTTAGAGTAATTGTATTATTGTCACGAAATTGATCAATAATCTTCGCGTATACTTCTGAAACATTACGGATGTTCAGAACTTCCGGAAGAGATATAGATTCACAATATTGCACCTGAGTATCCAACGCAGCCTCCAGGGTCGGAGAAATACTTAACGACCATAAAAGGATTCTCATGACAGCCTTAACAGCGCGTAAACGGCGGTTGTAGGAAGTGCAATTAACGCGAGTCCCGACTCCCTGAATTATCATCCAAGATAATTTATACTGAAGCCTTCTCATATTATAAAATACCATATAAAAACAGATAGATAGATAGATGTCCATGGAGGGCTTATCAATTCTTGCCGAATGCCTTCATAGGTTGTTAAGCACAACGTCTACGAGTCTGTGGCGTTTACCTGCCATTTCCATCCTGCGCGTAAAAATAGAGTCAAATTGCCTGTGTTTATAAGTAAAGGTACAAAAGTGACAAACGCGAYGGCATCGGCACAGACTGCGCTCTATGCATCAGGTTCGGATATAAGTCAGACTCTGGAATCGGCTCGTTCCCAGGTCGAGGAACGCTTCCTCGAAGGTGGCACCGTCCTGTTATCAGTCATGGATGTCMTCAATCGTCTTTTGACGTCGTTGGACCAGATCACCAGGGCACTGGACAACAATGAGGCGAGTGACACCAGCGCCGATCTCAATGCGACCGTCCAGAACCTGATCGAGCTTCCGGGGGCGGAACAAAACCGCCAGCAGGCACTGACGGCACTTGCCCAGACAGGTTCGGAACTGCACCGGCATGTCGCGGATATGCAGGAAACAATGCGTTATCTGCGCACCTTTGCGGTCACGGTGAAAATAACAGGCGCCGGCCTCGCCGAATTTGCGGGTTTCGCTCAGGAAATTCTCGAACGCATCTATTCAGGGACCGACGAAGTCAATCGCTTTGCCACCCATCTCGACAGTCTGCAGAAGGAGGTCAAGCTCGCCCTGTCCTTCGGCTATAATCTCGCCAAGAACTATGCCGATACCGTTCCCGCTGTCGCCAGGGCGCTCCAGGACGACGCAAAGAAGATTGCCGATCACCGCCAGAATCTCGGAGCGATCGCCCGCGACGTAGGTGCCATCGCCCGTGGTGTGCAGAGCAAGGTTGCATCCACGCTTTCTGCATTGCAGATCGGCGATATCACCCGTCAGCGCATCGAGCATGTACAAAGCACCTTTTCGCTGCTGCAGGATTTCTTCGCGAGCGAAGACGGCGCCAAACTTAATGCCGATGCACGCAAGCGCCTGATGAACGTCATCCATCACCTGACTGCTGCGCAGATGGCGGACATGTGCACGGATTTCCAGCGGGATTCCCGCAATGTCGTGCAGACCATCGCGAGCTTCAGCCAGGATACGCAGGGAATTCTGAGATTGCGCGACCAGATGAGCGGTCGGAGCGACGGCAGCGACGGCAGCGACGGCAATTTCATGCGTGCGCTGGAATCCAGCGTCTCGGCCGCCCACGAGATCGTCAAGCAGGTCGATGCCGCAAGCCGTCAGGCCGACCAGGTCAGCCAGTCGACGCTCGGCACCGCCGCGACGCTTCTGCACTCCATCGAGGCGATCCGCGCGGTCAAGATCGATATCCACTATATGGCGCTGAACACCAACCTGCGCTGCAGCCGCCTCGGCGAAGAAGGCAAGTCGATCAACGTTGTCACGGGCGAATTACGCATCTTTGCCGGCAAGCTCGATGATTCAGCCGATGCCATCGTCAACGGCCTGCCAGCGCTCGAAGCCTCGGCCGGACGCGTTGCTCCTGCAGGCAGTGCCAAGAACGGCGGCCTTGCCGAAAGCCTCACCTCGGCCGTCGGCACGATCCGCTCCGCCGCCAACCTGATGGAAGACGAGCTCAAGGTGCTTGCCGAACATGGCCGCGAGGTCGCGACCAAGATCAACCTGCTGATCGGCAAGCTCGATTTCCAGCACGATCTCGGCGACGTGCTCGCCCGCTGCGCCGACGTGCTGGAAACCGTGGCCGGCGACCAGATCGCCGATATCTCCGACATTGCCGAAGCGATCGCCCCGCTCGACCGCAAGATCTTCAAGCTCTACACCATGGTGCAGGAACGCAATGTCCATCGCGACATCATTCCCCCCACCGAGGAAACCGCGGCAGCCGCGCCTGTTGAGCCGCAAAAAGCCCAGAGCGACGAAGATCTGTTCGAGGACGCGCTTTTCTAAGGCAAGGCCCGCGCGTCAGTTGGTCCGGCGGAACTTGTTTGCCGCCTCGATCGCCGCCTTCTGCTGATCGTCCTCGATACCGAGGTAGAAATCCTCGAGCAGCGGATCGGTCAGGCCTGCCCGCCGCGACAACACGTACCATTTCGCAGCCTCGATCGGGTTGGGCGGCGTGCCCAGCGCATTGATGTAGAGATGTGCGAGCTTATTTTGTGCAACGACATTGCCGCGGTTGGCGGCAAGCTTCAGCCATTCGAAGCCGCGCACATAATCCTTCGGCCCGCCGATGCCGTTAACCAGCCAGATACCCATGTCGAGCTGCGCCGTATCGAACCCCGCGCGCGCAGCGCGCGCCAGCCACTCGCGGGCCAGAAGCTTCTTTTCGTCCGGCAGATCGGAAAGCTTCTGGTAGATCTGCGCGACTGCATATTGCGCATCGGCGACGCCCTGTTCTGCCGACTTCTCATAATAAGGCAAGGCGAGCTTCAGCCCCTTGTCGCCGGGATTGTCGGCAACGAGCGTCTGCGCCCAGTTGAATTCGGCAGACGGATTGCCCCCATCAGCCGCCTTGCGCATGAATTCGTCGGCCTTCGCCTTGTCGCGCGTGACGTTGTTGCCCTCCATGAGAAGCAGGGCATATTTAAACATGGCCGAGGGATCGCCGCCCTCGGCTGCCTTGCCGTACCAGAAGGCTGCGTTCTTCATGTCCCGCTTGACGCCGAGCCCCTGCGACAGGATTTCCGCGATCAAAGTCTGGGCAGCCGGATCGCCGAGCTGTGCCCGCGGCAGCGCCTTGTCCATGGCGGTCAGGTAATAGCCGCGCTGATAGGCGCCGAACGCCTCGTCGATCTGTCCCTTATATTCCTTTTCAGGCGGCAGGTCGGGTAGCTTCGCACCCATGCGATCAAAAACCCCGACGCCATCGGATGGAATGGTGCCGTCGGGCGGTTGCGGCCGGTCGGTGCGGAATGTCTGGCTCGGAGTTGCGGAGGGTTCGGTGATCGCTTCATTCGCCTGCGCCAGCACGAATTCCGGTTGGACCGCCAACAGGGCGGTCATGCAGAGGAGAGCGCATCTCGAAAGTCGGGCGGGGATCGGCATAAGCGCGATATCAATCCTCAAACCGTGGCGCTTTTTCGTCAAGCAACGCATTGATCTGAGCCACGATCGACCGCGCCTGTGCCGGCTCGGCAAACACGCCCATGTGCATCGCGACGAACTCTGCTCCGGTCTCGGCAACGGCAAGCGCGGAAGCAGGATCAGTGCCGCCCATCACGATGCACGGGATTTCGATCATCGAAGCCCACCACTCGGCAAGCGCCAGGTTCTTCGGATGCGCGTCCGGCTTGATGTCGCCGTCGAGCTTGCCAAAGAAGATGTAGTCTGGCCGTTCCTCGCCCACGGCCAGCGCCGTGTGCCGGTCGGCCGCATTGCCGCCGCCGACGATCAGCTTGTCTGCATAACGATCGATTGCATCGGCAATCTCGCTTGCCGGTCCGGTGATGTGCAAGCCATCGGCCTTCGAACGGCCGACCACGCGGCTGTCGCCGGC
Organism: Rhizobium sp. P1_E6; assembly: GCF_056405875.1. Classification (NCBI taxonomy): domain Bacteria; kingdom Pseudomonadati; phylum Pseudomonadota; class Alphaproteobacteria; order Hyphomicrobiales; family Rhizobiaceae; genus Rhizobium; species Rhizobium sp. P1_E6. Next base: position 31,246 of record NZ_JBFUBG010000004.1, read on the forward strand.
GATGAGAGCCGCAGCTCCCGCGTCCTGGATGATGGGTACGAGCTTCTCGGCATGTTTCTGGAAGCTGCCGTCATCCAGATCGTATTGCGGCAGAATGACGGACGCGATATCGCCACCGTCAAGCGCATCGGCGACGATTTTTGCCCGCTCATCGGCATCGGCGATGTCGGGTACAACAAGGACAAGGCGGYAGCGATTTTCCGGTTCGGTCATGAAGTCTTTCCATCTGCGGCGGTTTTTCCAGCTCTATGGCGGATCCGCACTCGTTTTGAGTGAGTAATTCCGATAGAGGGGGCTTGCAAGGGGAGGAGCTTCAAAAGCGTGCCGCAAGATCTGTCATTCTACTACGCCGCAATCCCGGCTGTCATCCTGATCGGGCTTGCCAAAGGCGGGATGGGCGACGCTTTGTCGCTGATCGGCCTTCCCTTTCTCGCCCTCGTCGTCGCACCTGTCGAAGCCGCCGCGATCCTGCTGCCCATCCTCGTCTTCATGGACATGATATCGCTGGTGATCTGGCGCCAGCATGGCGACTGGACGACGCTGAAGATCATGCTGCCGGGGGCTATCCTCGGCATCGCCTTCGGTTGGGCTACCTCCGCCCTCGTGCCCGGCTATGTGCTCCGGATTCTCATCGGTGCCGTCACGGTGGCCTTCTGCCTGCGTTACTTCTGGAACAATTTCGGCCCCGGCAAGGGAAAGATCATGCCGCCGCGTCTCCAGCGCCCGGTGCTGGCGAGCCTATGGGGTACGTTTTCCGGCTACGGCAGCTTCGTCGCCCATGCCGGCGGCGCGCCCTTCCAGATTTACGCCCTGCCGCTCAAACTGCCGCCGAGGGAGTTCATCGGCACGAGCGTGCGCTTCTTCGCAATTCTGAATGCCGTAAAACTCGTTCCCTATTTCGCGCTCGGCCAGCTCGACACCCGCAATCTCTTGGCTTCCGCAACGCTCCTGCCCTTCGCCCCTCTGGCAACGATTACCGGCGCGTGGTGTGTACGGCGCATGAAGCCGGAGATATTCTATCCCTTCATGTATGCCATGGCGCTGATCGCGGCTTTTCTGATCCTGCACGAAGGCATACTCGAATAGGTTTCCGTTCCATTGCGATGCACAATTTCCTTGCTGGAAAGGCCTGTTTGACGTAGCTTTTTGTCATGTCGAACGCGGACCCCTTCACTGCGATTGCCGATCCGAACCGGCGGTTTCTGCTGGAAGAATTGCGGCGCGCGCCAAAGACGGTCAATGAGCTCGCCGAGGGCCTGCCGATCAGCCGCCCTGCCGTGTCGCAACACCTGAAGGCACTGCTTGAAAGCAACCTCGTTTCCGTGACCTCGGAAGGCACGAAACGCATCTACACGGTCAATAACCGCGGCTTCGATAAGCTCAATCTCTGGCTGGATCAGTTCTGGGCCTGAAGGCACCTCTCGTGAAAACGCCAGCCCGATGCCGCATGCATGGGACTGGCGCTTGATCTCGGTTAATCACCGGGTCTTGCTTGATTGTCTGGAAAATTGCGGGGTTTCACCTTTTCTTGCGCAAGACTGATGTCCGGCGATCCTGGAAAGATCAATGGACGGATGACTTGAGACGCTCGATCTCGTCCTTAATACGCAGCTTACGGCGCTTGCATTCGGCAAGTTCAGTATCGGAAATAGAGGGAGATGTTCTCAGGACATGCAACTCTTCCTCGAGAGCAACATGCTTTTTCTGGAGCGATTCAAGATGAGCTTGAACAGTCATTTGACCCTTCCTTCCTCTTACCTCTCCCCAGCCATCCATCGCTGGAGATCCAAGGTGTCAACCAGCGGACTGTGACACATTTTTGAAGGCTTGTCGAAGGCCAAAAGATGGAGACTAAGCGGCAAATTCATGATCAACACTAACTTCCCGTTACCTCTATTTGGTGATAGGAGCTTGCGGAAATTATCGGCAGACCGGACAAGGTCCGAAGACGACTATGGGGAATATTAATGGCCGATCAGGAACAGGCGGAAATCAGGCTCATCGTGGCGCGTCTGCGTCAGGAGCACGAGGATTACGACGCCGCGATCAACGCCATGATTGAAACCGGCTGCGATGCCCTGCGCGTCCAGCGCATGAAGAAGAAGAAGCTGGTCATCAAGGACAAGCTCTCCAAGCTGGAAGACCAGATCATCCCTGATATCATCGCCTGAAGGAACGATTTTGACGATAACAGACAGACCGCCAGTCGCCATTATCATGGGTAGCCAGTCCGACTGGGAAACCATGAAGAATGCTGCCGATACGCTGGAGGCGCTGGAAATCGAGTATGAYGCGCGTATCATCTCGGCTCATCGCACACCCGACCGACTCGTAACCTTCGCCAAAGGCGCGCGTGCCGAGGGCTTCAAAGTCATTATCGCAGGTGCAGGCGGCGCGGCCCATCTTCCGGGCATGACGGCAGCCATGACGCCGCTGCCGGTCTTCGGTGTGCCGGTCCAGTCCAAGACAATGTCCGGTCAGGACAGCCTGCTTTCCATCGTACAGATGCCGGGCGGCATCCCCGTCGGCACGCTTGCCATCGGCAAGGCCGGCGCGATCAATGCGGCCCTTCTTGCCGCTGCCGTGCTTGCCCTCTCCGACGATGAAATCGCCGACCGCCTCGATGAATGGCGCGAGCGCCAGAGCGCCTCCGTCGCCGAATATCCGATGGACGATCTCTGATGGTGAGAACGATAGGCATTATCGGCGGCGGTCAGCTCGGCCGCATGCTTGCCATGGCCGCGGCCCGGCTGAATTTCCGCACGATCATCCTCGAGCCACAGGCCGACGGCCCCGCCGCTCAACTCGCCAACCGGCAGATTGTCGCCGCCTATGACGATGCGGCAGCCCTCGCCGAACTGGCCGAGCTCTGTGACGTCGTGACCTACGAATTCGAGAACGTGCCGGTTGCAGCTGCCGAAAAGCTGGCAAAGAGCGTGCCTGTCTATCCGCCGGCGAAAGCACTGGAAGCCGCGCAGGACCGTCTCGTCGAAAAACGCTTTATCAATGATTGCGGCATCCCGACCGCACGTTTCCATGCCATCGACAGCCAGGCCGATCTCGAATTGGCACTGAAGGATTTCGGCGGTCAGGGCGTGCTGAAGACCCGTCGTCTCGGTTATGACGGCAAGGGCCAGAAGGTATTTCGTTCCCCGGCCGACAGCTCTGACGGCGCTTACGCAGAGCTCGGCTCGGTGCCGCTCATCCTCGAGAGCTTCGTCGCGTTCGAACGCGAGGTCTCGATCATCGCCGCTCGCGCCACCGATGGCACCGTGCTCTGCTTCGATCCTGCCGAAAACGTCCACCGCAACGGCATCCTTCATACATCGACCATACCGGCGGCAATCTCGGCTGCCACCGCCGACGCGGCGCGCAAGGCTGCCGAACAGATTCTCGCCGCGCTCGATTATGTCGGCGTCATCGGCATCGAGTTCTTCGTGCTGGCCGATGGCAGCCTGATCGTCAACGAGATGGCGCCGCGCGTGCACAATTCCGGCCACTGGACGGAAGCTGCCTGCGTCGTCTCGCAATTCGAGCAGCATATCCGCGCCGTTGCCGGCCTGCCGCTCGGCAATCCCAGGCGGCATTCCGATTGTGTGATGCAGAACCTGATCGGTGATGATATCCTTGCAGTTCCGGACTGGCTGAAGCACGACGACACGCTGGTGCATCTCTACGGCAAGACCGAGTCGCGCCCTGGCCGGAAGATGGGTCATGTGACCACGCTGACGGGTAAAGCATCCGGAGCACTGCCCGGGATATCGCCTGAAAACCACGGAAAATAACCTTCACGTGGTTGACACAAGAAAGAGGCCGGGTTATCTGCTCCCCCACCTAAAGAGCGCGCCCAGCTGGCGCGCTTTTGATTGTTAAAAGACACGGGCGAATGTGAATTCCCCCAGAAACATCGCGGATCAGAAAAATGAAGATCAAGAATTCGCTCAAGTCGCTCAAGGCGCGTCATCGTGACAACCGTCTCGTTCGCCGCAAGGGCCGCATCTACATCATCAACAAGCAGAACCCGCGCTACAAGGCTCGTCAGGGCTGATTGCGCGTATCCGGTTTGCCTGCCCTCAGGCGGGCATATCGGTTGGTCGCTTCGGTGATCACGCCAAATTTGTTTGATCTTCTGCGATGGCGGGCTAATATGTCCGCCATGCGTTTTTTTGCTTTGACCTCAGCGGCGCTGCCGCTTGCCCTCACCCTGTTCGCTCCTGCTCTCCCCGCTATGGCTCAGCAGAAGAACGTTATCGTCGAACAGCCGGCCGATTCCGATTCGTCTCCAAAGCAGCGTCTTGACCGGCTCTATGGGCAGTTGAAGCGTGAGCGCGACCCCGACAAGGCAAGCGGCATCGCCAATCAGATCCGCATGGAATGGAACGATTCCAACAGCGCGACGATCAATCTCCTGATGCAATGGGCCGACAAGGCGATCGAGGAAAAGCGCAATCCGGCAGCGCTCGATTTTTTGGATGAAGCCATCGCCTTGAAACCGGCCTATGCCGAAAGCTGGAACCGGCGTGCAACGCTGAACTTCGTGCTCGGCAACTATCGCAAATCGATGGCCGACATCGAACAAGTGCTGAAGATCGAGCCCCGTCATTTCGGCGCCCTGTCGGGCATGGCGGCTATCCTCGCCACCACGGGCAATGACCAGATTACCCTCAAAGCCTGGGAGCGCGTCCTGGATGTCTACCCCGCCGATCGCACCGCGCAGGAGCAGATCGGCACGCTCTCGGAAAAGCTTGCCGGGAGCCGCACCTGACAAATCCGGCGCGCACTTGACGGCGTAAGAAGACGCACGATCTTAGCTCGATGATATGGTCACTGTGCGGTTGAAGCCATGCTTACCGAAGTCTCTGCCCTTCTCGCTCCCATCGCTGCGGCCATTGGCTATTCCTCCTACAAGGCCCGCCAGTTCGAACATGCCTGCCCCAATATCGGCGAACTGACCGATATTGGCGGCTATCGCATGAATGCCGTACATGTTCCGCGCCCCGACACCGCCGATCTACCGCCCCTGGTCTTCATTCATGGCGCAAGCGGCAACTTGCTGGATCAGACCGGCGCATTCCGCAAACCCCTCGAAGGCCGCGCCGAGATGCTCTTCGTCGATCGCCCCGGTCATGGCTATTCGGAACGCGGCGGGCCGGAAAATGCCCTGCCTTCAGGTCAGGCCGACGCCATCGCCAGCCTTATGGAAAAGCGAAGTGTCAAAAGAGCTGTTGTCATCGGCCATTCCTTCGGCGGCGCGATTGCCGCGGCGTTCGGCGTCCGGCACCCGGACAAGACGGCAGGTCTCCTGTTCCTGGCACCGGCCACCCATCCTTGGCCCGGCGGCATCGACTGGTATTATCACGTCGCCACTGCACCGATCATCGGCTGGCTGTTCAATCATGCGGTCGTCGTGCCTCTCGGCCTGCGGCGGCTGGAGCGCGGCACGGTGAACGTCTTCCGTCCCAATCCCCGGCCTGCCGACTACATAGCCAGAACCGGCCCGTCGCTGGTGCTGCGGCCACGCGCCTTTTACAACAATGCCGTCGACTTCAAACGGCTCCACGAATATCTGACGGCCAACGCGCAGCACTATTCCGAGATCGCCGCGCCGACGGTCATCATCACCGGCGACAAGGACGAGATCGTCTGGGAGCACCTGCATTCGCGGGGACTGGCGCGGGACATCAGGGGATCCGAACTCATCACGGTCAAAGGCGTCGGCCACAAGCCGGATTACCTTGCGACCGACGTCGCCATTGCCGCTTTGGAGAAGATTGCCGGCAGGCCGCGCGACCTTGCGGCATTCGCCCGCAAGGCGGAGGAGCGGATGGCCGGCTCTTCCATCGATCAAACCGTCGGAACGGTGCCGCCGTCGATCGTATATTCCGCACCATGAATGGAAGCGGCGCGGGGCGAGGCCAGGAAGGCAACGAGCTCCGCCACCTCTTCCGGGCGACCCGGCCGGCCGATCGATATGCCGCCGAGTGAATCCATCAGCAGTTTGCGACCGCCATCCTCGTCGGTGCCGGCCTCCTCGGCGATACGCCGGATCAGCGCCGTGGCGGCCGTGGTTTCGATGAAGCCAGGTGCTATGGCATTCACCCGAACGCCCTTCGGGCCAACCTCTTTCGACAATCCCTTGCTGTAATTCGACAATCCGGCCTTGGCCGCCGCGTAAGCGAGCGTCGCTTCATACAGGGGCAATCGTCTCTGGATCGAGGAGATATGAATGATGACGCCGTGGCCGCGCTCGATCATGCCGGGCAGAAATACCCGGTCGAGGCGTACCGGCGCCATCAGATTGGCATTCACGTCTGCCTGCCAGTGCTCATCCGTCAACGCGGCAAAACCGCCACTTGGTGCCGATGAACCACCGACATTGTTGACGAGAATATCGAGACCGTCGAAGGCCTCAAGCACCCTCGACGCGACTGCGTTCACGCCTTCCGCCGTGCTGATATCGGCCTGAACGAAGAGCGTCGGCACTTGACCCTCGGGGAGCGGCGAGCGTGCAGTCGTCGCGACCTTCGCGCCGCCTGCGGAAAGTCGCCGCACAATCGCTTCGCCCATGCCCTTCGTACCGCCGGTAACAAGAACACGCTTGCCGCTGAACTCGGTCGGGTCGAACGATAAAGCCGGTGCGACCATCATGGGTTGATCTCCAGATGCGTGATGGCGTCGCCGGAAAGCGTGAAGTGATAATATAGGGTGACAGGGCTGCCCGGAAAATTGCCGGCGACCAGCGCAGCTACAACCGGTTTATCAGCGTCGCCGGAAATCTCCCTGGGATCGACCGTCACACCATATTTGCGCGTCGTCTCCTCCATCCATTCGCGGATTTCGATATGACCGCGCCTGTCCTCGCCCTCATCGTGCACGATGGCATCTGCTGCAAAGCAGGCAAGCATGCTCTCGACATCCTTCTGATTCTTGGCGGCGTAATAGGCGGCCATCGGTTTCGGAAGCTCTATACTCATTCGGAAACTCCTGTTCGGTTGCTCCGCGAAAAGAATGGGCATAGGCTTACCAGATGACAAGAACCTACAAAAAAGTCAGGTACTTACCTGAAAGTAAGGTACTGCGATGACACCTTATTCCGCCGCAACCGGCGTCGAGAACGTATTGAAGATTCTGGAAGGGCGCTGGAAGCTCATCATTCTTTTCCACCTATTCGGCGGCAAGGTGCTGCGCTTTTCCGATCTCGAACGGGCCATACCTGCCATCTCGCAGAAGATGCTGATCCAACAACTTCGCCAGATGGAAAATGACGGCATCGTGCTGCGCATTGTCCATCATCAGGTGCCGCCCAAGGTGGAGTATCGCCTGACTGACTGGGGCCAGGCCCTTTGCCCTGCTTTGGACGCCCTTTTGAAATGGGCGGCCTTGAAGGACAAGGACCTGACCGGCATGGTCTTCATTCCTGAAGAAAGCCTCTGACTTCAACATTGCCGGCTGCAGCCGCGACGCCATATCTTTCCCATCGCCGTCCTTCGAGGGGAAATTCATGGACCGCCATCACAGACAATACATCGCCATTCTCGCCACCATCTCGCTTTGCCTCGCGCCATTGCCGGCCTTTGYCGCTTCGCCCGCGCCCGTCGAGGCTGAACATGGCATGGTCGTGACTGCCCAGCATCTGGCAACCGATGTCGGCGTCGACGTGCTCAAAAGCGGCGGCAATGCTGTCGATGCCGCGGTCGCGGTCGGTTATGCGCTTGCTGTCGTCTATCCGACGGCCGGCAATCTCGGTGGCGGCGGGTTCATGACGATCCGCCTGAAGGACGGACGCACGACCTTCCTCGATTTCCGCGAACGCGCACCACTCGCCGCTACCAAGACCATGTATCTCGATGCCAAGGGCGATATCGTTCCCCGCGCCAGCCTCGACGGCTATCTCGCCATCGGCACACCGGGTTCTGTCATGGGCTTCGAGACCGCACGCGAGAAATACGGCACGAAGCCCCGCGAGGAACTGATCGCGCCAGCCCTAAAATATGCGAAAGACGGCTTCGCGCTGGAACAGGGTGATACGGCAAGCTTTGCCGGCGGCGCCAAGCGGCTCGCCAAGGATGAAGAGGCCGCAAAAATATTCCTGAAGCCCGGCGGCAGCCCCTACTCACCCGGTGAAAAACTGGTGCAGCCGGACCTTGCCGCCGTCCTGCAGTCGATCTCCGAAAAAGGCAGCGACGCCTTCTATAGGGGCGCACCGGCCGATGCGATCGTCAAGGCGAGCCAGGCCAAGGGCGGCATCCTCGCCAAGGAAGATTTCGAGCAGTACAAGGTGCGGGAACTGAAGCCGATCGAATGCAATTACCGCGGCTATGACATCATTTCCTCGCCGCCGCCCTCCTCCGGCGGCGTCATCATCTGCGAGATCCTGAACGTCCTCGAAGGCTATCCGCTCTCTTATCTTGGCTATGGATCGGCCGAAGCCGTGCATATCATGGTCGAGGCCATGCGCTATGCCTATGTTGACCGCAACGCCGCGCTCGGCGATCCTGACTTCATCGACAATCCCGTCTCCAAGCTGCTGGACAAGAGCTACGCCAAGGAAATCCGCTCCAAAATCAATCCTTACAAGGCGGGTACTTCGGCCAATCTGAAGCCGCTCGGCGGCAAGGAAAGCACGGAGACGACGCATTATTCTGTTGTCGATGACGAGGGCAATGCCGTCGCCGTGACCTATACGCTGAACGGCTCCTTCGGCGCCGGCGTGGTCGCTCCCGGCACCGGGGTGCTGCTCAACAACGAGATGGACGACTTCACCTCCAAGCCCGGCGTCCCGAACCTCTATGGCCTTGTGCAGGGCGAGGCCAATGCCATCGCACCGAAGAAGACGCCGCTTTCTTCCATGAGCCCGACGATCGTCACCAAGGATGGCAAGCCCTTCATGGTGATCGGCAGCCCCGGCGGCTCGCGCATCATCACCATCACGCTGGAAGCGATCCTCAACGTTGTCGATTTCGGCATGGACATCAGTCAGGCGGTCAACGCCCCGCGCATCCATCACCAATGGCAGCCGGACACCGTCTACCTGGAGCCCTTTGCGCTCTCTCCGGATACCGAAAAGGCGCTTGCGGAGATGGGTTACAAGCTCGATGGCGGCAATGGTGCTCCGGTCTGGGGACAGGCCGCCGGCATTCTCGTTGGCGGCAAGAGCCTCGCGGCAATCGAGAAGGGCGGCGGCGCTCGCTATAATGGCGCAATGGACAACCGCGCGACCGAAGGCTCAGCCAACGGCTATTGAACAGCCGCCTCAGCGGATCCTGACCCGAACGAAATCGCCGTCGATCTCGACGCGCGGCATGGCACCCGGCACGCTCGGCTGCATGGCATCGACCCAGGAAGCCTTTGCCGTCACCTTGTAGTCCACAGGTACACTGTCTCCGAACCCGAGATAGGCGTCCAGTGCACGAGCGCGGATCGTTACGTTCTCGTCCGCTTCGACTCTGTCGAAATCAAGGGAAGCCCTGACCGCATCGGCGCGGATATCGACACTTCCGGCATGTCCATCGAGGGTGATATCTGCTGCCTTTCCGGCGATGACAAGGTCGGAGAAATGGCCATTGAGCTTGGCCGAGAAAGCATTCTGGTCGATCCTGAGGGCTGCACCCGCCGGCACGTTGGCATTGACCTCGATCATGCAATCGGACGGATCCAGCCAGGACGATGCGGCGATGTCGATATGCAATATCGTTCCTTCGACCCTCATATCGCTGTTGTCGCGGCAATCGGCAAAGTACCAGCTCGAATACCAGGATGAGAACCAGCCCTTCCGTCGCCCGCTGAGTGACGCGCCATAGGGCTGGTCACTTCGCGTGGTGATGTTGATCGAGCTTGCATCACCGCTGATGGCAACCGCCCGCACACCGGAAAGATCGGGAATYGCAGCCGTCGATACCTTGTCCGGCAGAGCGGAAACGGAGGCAGCCAGAAACACCGGCATCACAAGAAGAATGATCATCGAAATCCGTCCATGAATGAAGCCCTCCCGTCGAGGACACTTTCAGGATGGATTTTCTGGCATCATTTCGAGACCTCGATCACGATCCGGGTCGACCGCGAACGCAATCGGGTTCATTCTGAGGCCGATTGCTCCTATCCGGATATTACCGATGATCTTCGTTCCCCTACCCTTCGTCGTGGCTCTGCTGCTTGCCATCCTGCTGATCCGCATGCTGCGGCAGGGGGACGGATTGTTCGCCGAAAAGCGGCCTTTCCTGCTGCTGATCGGGTTCTACATCCTCCAATCCGTGATCATCGGCATCCGCTGGGGTTACGACATAATCGAGATCATGCCGTTGCAGTCGATGATGGCGACATTGATCGCGGCCCTCGCCTGGGTTTGCTTCAAGGGGCTCGCCATGGAAGAGCAGCCCACCCTTGCCAGTTTTTGGCCGCATCTTCTGCCGACGGCCGCAATCGCTATCTTCATCGCCCTCTATCCCGAACCGATCAGCCTTGCCATCATCCTGATCTTTCTCGGCTACGGCGCCGCCCTGCTCTGGCTTGCCCGACATGGCCCGGATGCGCTGGTATCCTCCCGCCTCGATGGCGCCGTGCTCTCCTACCGTTCGCTGCAGATCACCGGCTTTGCCCTCATCGCCTCAGCCATCACCGATGTCATCATCAGCTTCGACTTCACCAAGACCGGCGGCATCCATGCCGGCGCCATCGTCGCACTCGGCAACGTTATCGCGCTGCTGATCCTCGGCACCGCCGCTTCGGTGGCAAGCGGCGGCAGCAGTGTCGAAGCGACATCCGCCGAGCCGCCTCCACCGCCACCGGCAACGGAAGAAGACGGGGCCGTCGCCGATGCCCTCGATACGCTGATGCGCGTCCGTCAGCTCTATCGCGATCCCGATCTCAATCTGACCCGTATCGCCCGCAAGATGAACTTGCCCGCCCGGCGCGTCTCCACGGCCGTCAACCGCATCCACGGCATGAGCGTCTCGCAATATGTGAACGACTTCCGCATTCGCGCCGCCTGCGAGCAACTCATCGGCACCGATCATCCGATAACGCAGGTGATGTTCGACTCCGGCTTCATCAGCAAGTCCAACTTCAACCGCGAATTCGCGCGCATGAATGGCGAAAGCCCGTCCCAGTTCAGAAAACGGCGCGTCCCGCGGGAATCGGGTGGCGCGGCGTCCAATGTCATATTCATGTCACCGTGACAAAGTCGCCGTTCACAAGCAAAGATGCGCGCTCTATGCATGAGCGGCATTCAGCAAAAAGAGATTCCCATGGCTTCCATTGAAATGATCGTTGCCGCCCGGGCTCGCCTGCGCGGTCATGCGCGGCGCACGCCGCTTCTCTCCTCCCCCTTCCTCGATGAAATCGCCGGCCGGCGGCTGTTCGTGAAGGCCGAATGCCTGCAGCATTCCGGCTCCTTCAAGTTCCGCGGCGGCTGGTCCGCCGTCTCGGGCATCGATCCCGAACTGCGCAAGAAGGGCGTCATCGCCTTCTCCTCCGGCAATCATGCTCAGGGTGTGGCACTTGCCGCACGCATGCACGGTATCCCCAGCGTCATCATCATGCCGAGCGATGCGCCGAAGCTGAAGATTGCCAATACACGCGCCTTCGGCGCCGAAGTGGTGCTCTATGACCGCGCCAACGAAGACCGCGACGAGATCGGTGCGAGACTTTCGGCCGAACGCGGGCTGACGCTCATCAAGCCTTTCGACGAACCGCTGGTCATTGCCGGCCAGGGCACGACCGGGCTGGAAATCGCAGAACAAGCGGAGGAGGAAGGCGTCAGGAACGCTGAAGTCCTCGTTCCCTGCGGCGGCGGCGGCCTGAGTTCGGGCATCGCCCTGGCATTGGAAGCAAGTGCGCCGGGCTTCCGCGTCCGTCCCTGCGAACCAGAAAACTTCGACGACACCACGCGGTCGCTTGCATCGGGCAAGATCGAGCGCAACGCCACCTTGAGCGGGTCAATCTGCGACGCGATCATTACGCCACAGCCGGGCAATATCACCTTCCCGATCCTCAAGCGTCTGGCCGGACAGGGTGTCGTCGTGACCGACGATGAGGCATTGCGCGCCGTGGCCCTCGCCTTCACCCGCCTCAAGATCGTCGTCGAGCCGGGCGGGGCCGTTGCCCTTGCCGCAGCACTTTTCCATGGCGATCAACTGGATAGCGATACGACGATCGTTGTCACGTCAGGCGGCAATATCGACGCCGACGTCTTCACCACAGCGCTGGAACGCTTCGGCTAAGAGCCGATAACCGMCCGAAGACCCCGATCGCGATCGGTAACGACCTCAATCGTGATCGGGGTCTCGCTTACCTCGGAAATAGCGAAACCTCGTCTTGCCGTCATGTGGCGGTCTTCGTTCCGAGGTTTCCATGAGACATCTTCTCTCCCTGCTGCTGTCGGCCTGCATCCTCGCCACCAACACCCCGGCCCATGCGGCCGACACAATTGGCCTGTCCTTCCTCTCGGTCGCCGTGCCGGAACGCGGCGGTGTCATGGACGTCACGCTCTGGTATCCGGCGACGGCGGGCGGAACGCCTATCCTCATCGGCGACAGCCCGCTTTTCAAAGGCGAGGCAGCCCAGCACGACGCACCTCCCGCTGCGGGCAGTCACCCCTTGATCCTGTTTTCCCATGGCGGTCTGAAATCCGGACCGTTCATCGGCGCCTGGATGGCGTCGCGCCTCGCATCCAAAGGCTTCGTGGTGGCGATGATGCGCCAACCAGATCCGGAGACGATGACGAGCGAGGAGAGCCTCCACGAAATATGGCTGCGGCCTGCCGATCTCTCGGCGGCGCTGACGGCGATCGAGAAGAACGGCTCACTGCCTGTCCAGATAGACCGTAGCCGCGTCGGCGTGCTGGGCTTCCTTGTCGGCGGAACGTCTGCACTCTCCCTCGCAGGCGGTCGCCTCGATCCGGAAAGCTTCGCACGCTCCTGCGACAGCGACGGCACGGGCGTCGACTGCGCCGAATTCGCCGGCGCCGGCATTGATCTTCATTCCATCGATCCGCAAAATATCGCTCGCTCTCATCTCGATCAGCGGGTGAAGGCAGCTGTCATCGTTGATCCTGAATTCGGCGCGAATTTTGCACCCGACAGCCTCAAGCGCATATCGATCCCGGTGCGGCTCATCAATCTCGGCACACCGGCGAAGATCTGGCCTGGGCTGCGCGCATCGGGCCTGAAGAGCGCTATACCTGGCGCGCACTTCGATCTCGTCACCGATGCTTCGCAATACAGCGCCTTCAGCGAATGCAAGCCGTCGGGCGCCCCCATCCTTCGGGAAGAAGGCGAAGAGCCTCTCTGTGACGATCCCGAGAGAACGAGCCGGACGGTCATCCACGATCGCCTCGCAGAGAATGTCGCAGCGGCCTTCCGCGCGGATCTCCCCCAATAGAAAACATCGTCCGCAGCGACCTGCCGCGGACGATGTCGTTCCCGATCGATCGTCTTCAGGCGATCTTGTAGCGCGGAGCCGGAGCCGAACGCGACAGGTTCGGCATCAGCGCCTGGCGGGCCTGTTCATAGGCAGCAAGCAAGCCGGCATCTTCGAGCGCCGGGATCGTAGCAAATTCACCCTCGGCAAGACCTGCCAGCGAAGCATCGACCATGTTTTCCGCCGACATGACGATCTCGCCCGGCAGATGTTCAACCGGCGTGCCGGCGATGCCCCAGAATTCCGTGGCCGTAGCGCCCGGCAATACGGCCTGGACACGGATATTCTTGTCGGCAAGCTCATGCTTCAGCGACTGGCTGAAGGCCAGCACGAAGGCTTTCGTGCCACCATAGACACCGTTCAGGACCTCGGGCGCGATCGCCACGATCGAGGCGATGTTGATGATCGTCCCACCACCACGGGCAACGAGGCCTGGCGCGGCGGCATAGGTCAGCCGCGTCAGGGCGGTCACGTTGAGTTCGATCATCTCCTGCATCTTGTCGATGTCGGAGTTGAGCAACGGTGCGGTGCCGCCGAAGCCGGCATTGTTGACCAGCAGGGTGATGCTCTGATCTTCCTTCAGGACCTTCTCGACCTTCGCGAGATCATCCTTCTTGCCGAGATCGGCGGAAATCGTTTCGACCGTGCGGCCCGTTTCATCGGTCAGCCGGCTTGCCAGCGCCTTCAGCCGCTCAGTGTTGCGGGCGACGAGGATGAGGTTATAGCCCTGCTGTGCCAGCCGGTGCGCGTAAACAGCGCCGATGCCCGACGATGCGCCCGTAACCAACGCCGTACCCTTATGTTCATGTGCCATGATCGTTTCTCCGTCTCATGCGCCGGCCCGATTGCTTGCGCTTGAGGAGAGTTTTAGGCTCAATTGCGGATGACCCAAATGTCATATATACCACTTTTTAGGACATCCTCTTTTCAGGACATGATGACCATGCAGCAAATCGCTTTCCTGCTCTTTCCCGGCTTTCAGATCATGAGCCTTGCCGCAGTCTCGGCCTTCGAATTCGCCAATATCGAACTCGGCGAGAAGGCCTATGACATCCATTATCTCTCCGAGACCGGCGGCCCGATCGCCAATTCGCTCGGCATGGTCATGGAGACGGAGGCTTTTGGCGATCCCGGCTTCGATACGCTGATTGTCGCTGGCGCGCCTGATATCAAACTGCCTAACAAGGCTGAGGCGGATTTCATTCGCGCCGCACTTCCCGCCACCCGCCGCCTCGCCTCGATCTGCACCGGCGCCTTCCTGCTTGCCGATGCCGGCATTCTCGACGGCCGGCGTGCCACGACCCATTGGTATCTCGCCCGCGAGCTGCAGAATCGTTACCCCGAGATTCGGATGGAAGAAGACCGCATCTACATCATCGATGGTTCCGTCTGGACCTCGGCGGGCATGACGGCGGGTGTCGATCTGGCGCTCGCAATGGTCGAGAAGGATCATGGCCTGGAGATCGCCCGCGCCGTTGCCCGCAAGCTCGTCGTCTACCATCGCCGCGCCGGCGGTCAGTCGCAGTTTTCCGCCCTTTTGGAGCTGGAGCCGAAATCCGACCGTATCCAGAAGGCACTCGCCCATGCGCGCAGCAATCTGAAATCCACGCTCTCGGTGGAGGAACTGGCCGAGGCCGCGCATCTGAGCCCCCGTCAATTCAGCCGTGCCTTCCGCGCCGAAACGGGCCAATCACCGGCAAAAGCGGTCGAGAACCTGCGGCTGGAGGCGGCCCGCCTGATGATGGAACAAGGCCGCCATCCGATCGATACCGTCGCCCGCGAAACCGGCTTTGCCGATCGCGAGCGCATGCGTCGCGCCTTCCTGCGCGCCTTCGGCCAGCCGCCCCAGGCGATCCGCCGGGCAGCACAGCAAGAACTGCAGGCGTGATGTAATCGGCAAAATTGGATGTATCCTCTCCAGCCGCGACGAGGGTGGAGGAGGTGGCGGAGGTTAAATGCGTTTTTCCAAGAGTCGCCGTAAGCGTCGCTACACCAGCTCCATAAGTACCGGAATAAGTGGCTTCCGGCAGGTTTGCCCAAATAACCTCCGCCACCTCCTCCACCCAATTTAAATCAATATATATATCAACATGTTAAGCCGGAGGAGGCAACCTCCGCCGAACCTCCTCCATTAAAGGTGAACCTCCGCCACCAAGCCCCCGTTTGAGCACAAAATGGCGCCCTCTTCTTGTATCAGAGCATCTTGCGGCGGAGGTTCCCTGAAGTGGAGGAGGTTCCGATACGAAGCAACCTCCTCCACTCCTGTCGTGCCGCGCAAAGCTACGCAGCGTTTTACGACACGCCTCAACCTTGCTGGAGCGCCCTGCGGATGACGATTTCGACAGGCGAATAGGCGCCGTCCTCACGCACAAGCTTCAGCGGCTCCGCTGGCGAAAGACCGGGTTGGGCCATGAAGCGCGGCTCCTTGCCGCGATGCATCTGCGCCGCATGGATGAGGAACGGATGGCACAGATAAACCGTGCCCGCCTGCCCCGTCGCCAGAGCAAGCGGTCTGTCCTCGCCGACATGCTCCAGCCACAGATGCGCCATGCCCGCTTCGCCGGCCGGCTCCAGCATCCTTGCTACATCCTTATGCGATCCCACCCGGATCCGCGTCGGCGCGTCTTCTTCGCCGACATCCGAGAACAGGAACAGCATCAGGAGTGCCCGCCCGCGCGAGGTGATGTTCACCCGCCAGGCGGAAAAATCCCGCTGCTCATTCGGGTTGCCTTCATCTCCCGGAAAGCTCAGATCCACATGCCAGCCGGCATCACCCGGATCATCAGGATGCGGAAAACGAACCGGGAAACTGCCGAGGCCGTTGCGCGGCTCCCAGCGCCCCTTGCCGACGAGCTGATCGAAAGCCGAATGCAGCACAGGCGTGTTGACCGCTGTCTCGAACGGGCCGCCGCCATAGCCGGCAAGCCGGACGACCGGCTGCACCCAGCTTTTAGGATCCTCGGGGTCGAAGGGAATATCCCGCCACATGATGGCGCGGGCTTTCGCGGCCACGTCGCGGGGAAAAGCATCATCGATCCGCACGAAGCCGTCTTCGATGAACTGCTCGATCTGCTCGGCGCTGAGCGCCGGCGGGTAACCAGTAGATGTCATGAAATATCTCTCTATCGCCAAACCCTGCCGGCATTGTCCATTGGCCGGATGCGGGGTGGTTACAATCCAAGGCAACGCGCCAGCCAATCGGCTGGTGAAGCGGCCGCATCTTCCTTTGCCCGAAGGCAGAGCCTTAGAGGCTCAAGAAGAAGACCGTAGCGATGTTGAGAGCGATCATTTTCATAGTCACGAAAGGCTATCGGCTTCAGCAGGAAGCGTCAACACTTCACCCGACCCTTCGCAATCCTCTCTCATGATCGGACGGCATGGAAACATCCCTCACCGCTTCATGCACCGACTGTAGCACCAGCTCAGCCAGCCGCGCCGTTGCGGCATCGGGCTCGGCCTCTGCCCGATGCAAGACCAGCCCGAGTTTCGGCAATTCCGGCAGGCCCGCTTCGCCCGGTGCCAGCATCCGCACCTTGGCAGGCAGTCCGATCGGCGTACGCACGGTGATACCCAGTCCCGCCGCGGTCGCAGCCCAGAGACCGCCGAGGCTCGGACTGACGAAAGAGAGCCGCCAGGAAATGCCGGCTTCGTCCAGCACCTTCGTCGCGGCATTCCTGAGCAGGCAGGGCGCTTCGAGCGAAGCAAGCGGCATCGGCTCGCCACTTGCCCTCGTCCATGCCTGCAGGTCATTTGCCGGGCCGATCCAGCGCATCGGCACATCGGCGATATGCTCACAATGCGCGGTCAAGGTGCCGACGCTCCAGGCAAGCGCGAGATCGAGCTTGCCTGTCGTCACGCGTTCCAGAAGCTCGGCATTGCGCACCACGCGCGCTTCGATGCGCACCTTCGGGTGTGCCCGCGCGAAGCGTCCGAGCACCTCGGGAAGCAGGTTCTCGCCAAAGTCCTCCTGCAGGCCGAGCCGCACCCAGCCTTCCAGCTCGACACGCTGAACTGCCGCCACCGCCTCGTCATTCAGTTCCAGTAGCCGCCGGGCATAGGCAAGCATCGTCTCGCCGGCCTCCGTCAGCGCCAGCCCGCGTCCCGACTTGCGAAAGATCGGCGTGCCGGCCTGCTCCTCCAGCTTCTTGAGCTGCGCACTGACGGCGGATGTCGATCGTCCCAGCCGATCCGCCGCCCTGGCGAAATTGCCGAGATCCATGCCCGTCGCAAAGGTCCTCAGCACATCCAGATCGAAGGTAATCCGCCTCATCCAATGATCCCAATTTTCAGGATTATAAGTCCATAAAATTCTGATTTTCTGCATTATCGTGACGTGAGATGCTTTCTCTGTCAAGACACACAACAAGGAGGCTTCCAATGCCGTTCGCTCGCATCTCCCTTCTGAAAGGCAAGTCGCCGGATTATCTGCACGCCCTTTCGGACAGCATCCACAAGGCCATGGTCGAGACCTTCAATGTGCCGCCGGCCGACCGCTTCCAGATCATCCACCAGCACGAACCGGGCGAACTGATCTTCGATCGCAACTACCTCGCGGGTCCGCGCTCGGATGATTTCGTGCTGATTTCGATCACCACCGGCAAGCCGCGCACGACCGAGATGCGCAAGGCTCTCTTCCGCCGGGCAGTCGAACTGCTGCAGCAATCGCCCGGCCTGCGCCCGCAAGACGTGATGATCGTCATCTCGACCAGCGAACCGGACGAATGGTCCTTCGGCGACGGGCTGGCGCAGATGGCCGAATCTGGCTGGGAAGCGCGCGCATCAGGAGTTCCGGTATGAACGAGGCCAATCCCAAGACGATGACGATCCGCCGTCCCGGCAATGCCGTCCGTGCACCCGAGGGCATTTCGAATGCGCCCTTCTGGGTCGAAATGCTGCTCGACAGCCAGATCGATGGCGAAAACACTGCCATGCGCGCAACACTGGATCCTGCCACCGTCACGCATTGGCACACGCATCCGCGCGGCCAGCTTCTCTATGTTCTCTCCGGCGTCGGCTTTGTGCAGCGGGAGGGAAAAGCAATCGAGGAAGTCAGAACCGGCGACGCCATATGGTTTGCAGCCGGTGAGCTTCACTGGCATGGAGCGACACCCGACAGCCCCTTCAGCTACCTCAGTATCCAGGGCTTCGAGAAGGGCCGCTTCGTCGATTGGTCTGACAGAGCGGAACCTCAATCATGATGGCGATGCAATATTCCTTCACCCTGCCTGCCGACTACGATATGGAGATCATCGACCGCCGCATCCGCGACAAGGGTCCGGCGATGGACGGCTTCCAGCATCTCGGCTTCAAGGCCTTTCTGAGCGCCCGCCGCGGTGAATTCGGCAGTCCGGAAAATCTCTATGCGCCCTTTTATCTCTGGGATCAGCCGGAAGGCGCCAGTGATTTCATCTGCGGTCCCGGCTTTGCCGCGCTGACAGATGCCTTCGGCCGGCCGCGCATCCGCCACTGGATCGTTTGGCATGCGCATGTCCTGTCTGACCTTAGTCGCGCCCGTTTCGCCGATAGCGAATATCTCGCCATCGAAGCGAATGCCTGTCTGCCCGATCTCCGACAGCAGGAGATTGATCTGGCAAAGCAGGCAGCCCAGGGCAAACATATACTCGCCTGCATTACCGCCTTTGACCCGCGTGACTGGACGACAGTCCGTTTTGGCCTCTACGCGGAAGCACCGTCCGCGTCAGGCACCAACCAGATCTATCGCGTCGGTCACCTCTCTCGCGGCTAAGAGCAGCAAAGGCAGAATCGAAAAACAAAAAGCGCCCCTCTTTCAAGGAGCGCTTTGTATTCTCAGGCCTGTAAACGATCAGATGCCGCTCTGGCCGTCGGAGCCGATATAGGCAATGCGCAGCATGTTGGTCGCGCCAGGCGTGCCGAGCGGCACACCGGCAGAGATGATGATGCGATCACCCGGCTTGCCGAAACCTTCTGCCGCAACGATGCGGCAGGCGCGGTTGACCATGTCGTCGAGGTCGGTCGCATCATGCGTGACGACGCAATGCATGCCCCAGACGACGGACAGACGGCGCGCCGTCTTGATGATTGGCGACAGAGCGATGATCGGCACCTGCGGACGCTCGCGCGAGGCGCGCAGGCCGGTCGTGCCGGAAGAGGTATAACAGACGATAGCAGACAGCTTCAGCGTCTCGGCGATCTGGCGGGCGGCCAGCGAGATGGCGTCCGCACCGGTCGCTTCCGGTTGGGCGCGCTGCGCGTAAATGATGCCCGGATAGTGCGGATCCTTCTCCACCGTGCTGGCAATCGAGGCCATCATCGAGACGGCTTCGACCGGATAGGCGCCGGAAGCCGATTCTGCCGACAGCATGATTGCATCGGCGCCTTCGAAGACGGCGATCGAAACGTCCGAAACTTCGGCGCGCGTCGGAACCGGCGAGGAGATCATCGATTCCAGCATCTGCGTGGCGACGATGACCGGCTTGCCCGAACGGCGGCAGGACCGGATAAGCTGCTTCTGGATGCCCGGAACGGCCTCGAGCGGCATTTCGACGCCGAGGTCGCCGCGAGCGACCATCAGCGCGTCGGAAAGCTCGATGATTTCTTCGATACGCTCAAGAGCCTGCGGCTTCTCGATCTTCGACATGATGCCGACGCGGCCGCGGGCGATCTTGCGCACTTCGGCGAGGTCATCAGGGCGCTGGACGAAGGAAAGTGCCACCCAGTCGACATCGTCGGTCGCGAGAACGGCATCGAGGTCGACACGGTCCTTGTCGGTCAGCGCGCCCACGCCAAGCAGCGTGTCAGGCAGGCTGACGCCCTTGCGATCGGAAATGCTGGTACCGGCGACGACGGTCGTAACAATGCTCTTGCCGTCGCACTTTTCGGCGCGCAGCGCCAGCTTGCCGTCGTCGATCAGCAGGCGGTGGCCAGGCTGAACGGCTTCGAGAATTTCAGGATGCGGCAGGAACACGCGGGTGTTGTCGCCGGGGGTATCGTTGTTGTCGAGCGTGAATGTCTGGCCGGGCTTCAGCTCCACCTTCACATCGGCAAACTTGCCAACGCGAAGCTTCGGACCCTGCAGGTCGGCCAGAATGCCGATCGGCCGGCCCGAACGGGCTTCGACGGCACGGATGCGCTGTACAAGCGTGCGCATCACGTCATGGCTCGCATGGCTCATGTTGATGCGGAAGATATCCGCACCCGCCTGATGCAGCTTCTCGATCATCGATTCCTCGGAGGAGGCGGGGCCGAGGGTGGCGAGGATTTTAACTTTGCGGTTACGCTTCATCAATTCTGGCTTTCTTGCGTCCCTGGGGTGTCGGAGAGTTGAACCATCCAGCTTCCCTGGCGGCCCGTATCGTATTCCTTGAAACCCATTTTCTGATAACCGCGGGCATAGCAGTCCTGCACACCCGAGATCTTGAATTCATTTTCCGCTACGCACATCTGCACATCACCCGTCCATCGGCCTCCGCGGGCGGCGTCTTCTGCATAGAGGTAATAATAACGCGACTGCAGTTCTCCCTCGATCAACGTGGCGCAGGTCGTTGCCGGTACCTGCCACCATCCCTCCGTGATCCAGCCGTCTTTCGCGCGGTATCCGATCGCAACGCCAACCAGATTTTGCGTACCGTTGCATACACGGAAATCCGCGCGCGCGGCATCAGCGATGAAGAACGGCGAGACGGCTGCAAGAGCGAACAATGCGAGACGGACCAGCGGTCCGGACCGCGTGAGGAAACTTGGCGCGGCTTGGATCAACACGGCTCCCAAATAGCTCCACGGTTATTCGTTATCCGTGTCTTCTTGCGCCGCCGTCAAGCGAAAGTCAACGCAATGCTAATCGATTATATTTCCTTTCATAACCGCCCGTTGGGCGCATTTTGCCGCGCCAGCCCGCCTATCGCGCTTGAACCGACCGAAGGCGCATGCGATCACTGCCCGAAGACGAGAACTGACAATTGGCAATTTCCTGATGCACCGCTTCCAATCCTTCGAAATCCTACCCGGCCAACATGACAAAGGCATGGTGATCCTTGGAGATCATGCCATGAACCGCCTGCCCGAAGGATATGGCCGGCTCGGCCTGCCGGAAAGCGCCTTTGTCAGGCACATCGCCTACGACATCGGAATCGAAGGCCTCACGCGCCGGCTTTGCGCAAAACTGGGCGTCCCCGGTGTTCTCGGCGGTTTTTCGCGCCTGCTGATCGATCCGAACAGAGGCGAGGACGATCCGACCCTGATCATGAAGATCTCGGACGGCGCCATCATCCCCGGCAATCATCCGATCACCGAAGAGGAGTGGAATTACCGGATCGAGGCCTTCCACAGACCTTATCACAATGCAGTGTCGGAGACGATCGACAGGGTGGCGAATACGACCGGCAAAGCGCCGCTCGTACTCTCCTTGCACTCCTTTACACCCGCCTGGAAGGGCGTTCCCCGCCCTTGGCATGCAGCGGTACTTTGGGACAGCGACCGCCGCGCTGTGGCCCCGTTGCTTGAAAAACTACGGGCCGATCCCGATCTCGTCGTCGGTGACAACGACCCATATGATGGTGCGCTGAAGGGTGACACCATGTACCGCCATTGCATGATTACGGGCATTCCGCACGCGCTTCTGGAAGTACGCCAGGACCTCATCGGCGATGAGGCAGGCATCGAGGAATGGGCAGCGCGTCTGGCCCCTGTCTTTGCAGACATGAATGCCGAACCGGCCCTTCATGCATACAGCGTGCATGCTTCACGCACCGGCCCCTATTGACTGAAAGGACTTGGCCCATGACCACGCTCAGCAAGGAACAGCAGACGGAATTCGAGGCTGYCGCCTTCCGCCGCCTCGTTGCGCATCTTCGCGAACGCACCGATGTGCAGAACATCGACCTGATGAATCTTGCCGGCTTCTGCCGTAACTGTCTTTCCAATTGGTATCGGGAGGCTGCGGAGGCCGAAGGTGTCGCCGTCACCAAGGACGAATCGCGCGAGATCGTCTACGGCATGCCTTACGAAGACTGGAAGGACCTTCACCAGAAGGAGGCATCGCCTGTGCAAAAGGCAGCTTTTGAGGTGAACAACCCGCATAAATAGGCTTGTGGCCCGTCAAGAGGCTTGACCACGACGCCGCTTCGCGGCAGTCACGTGCATCCAAAATTAATCATCCCAATCAGGAGAATACGATGTCTGATGCTCATGGCGTCGCCCGCGACCAGCTTCGCGCTTTCATCGAGCGCATCGAACGACTGGAAGAAGAAAAGAAGACCATCGCCGACGACATCAAGGACGTCTACGGCGAAGCCAAGGGAACCGGCTTCGACACCAAGATTCTCAAGAAGGTCATCGCGCTGCGCAAGAAGGACGAGCAGGAGCGTATGGAAGAGGAAGCAATCCTCGACACCTACCTCGCCGCGCTCGGCATGATCGAAGCCCCGCCGGAAGGCTGAGGATAAAAAACTCCACCGCTCTTCATGAAAGCCGCCGTTTACGGCGGCTTTTCTTTTGGTCGGCAACAGTCTCCGCCAATTGTCGCCTTGCCTTCGTCCGCAAAGACAAAAGCCGCCGGACATTGCCCGGCGGCCCCATGCCTGTTCGGAATATAAACGCATCAGCGCGTGTTGAACTTGCGCACTTCCATGAAGTTGACAGCCGTGCCGCTGAAGCGGTCCGGATCGACAGAAGCCGTCTTCACGAAGCCTTCGGCATAGACCGCTGTCGGCTGGGCACGCAGCGTCTGACTGACGAAACGTGGTGCCTGCACCTTCTTGGAAGCCATTTCCAGGCGGGCGTTGGTGAGAGCCCACTGCGAGATCATCTTCTGCGTCAGCTTCGGCTCGGTGCGCATCGTCTGGCGGCTTTCGTCGGCAGCTGCCGCTTCCTGCTTCGTCGGACGACCGCCTTTGGCGGGCAGACCCTGTGCGATCGAGCTGTTGACGACAGCTGACTTCGGCGCTTGGACAGGCTCGGCGAAGCTTGCAGACTTGGTCATCGGCACAAGCGCTGCAAGCTGCAGCGGCGGCTTATCGAGAGCCGGCACCTTTGCAGGCGCAGCAGCGTTGATCGCCTGCTCCACGGTCTGTGGCTCCGAAGGCGCGTTCGCGGCTACCTGCGCTTCACCGGCCTCATCCTGCTGCTTTGCAAGCGCAGCCGCCATGGCAGGCGAAAGCGTATCCTGATCGGCCTCATCCCCTGCCGCTTCCGGATCGGCATTCTGTGCAGCGAGCAGGTTTTCGGCGACGGCTGGGCGTTCGGCCGGGGTCGGAACGCCTGTCGACATCAGGTTCGGATCGACGGAGGCGATCTGGGCATCACCTGGAGCGCGGCGCTGGCCGAGAAGAGAAGGAACCGGAATGCTGTAGGCGCTGAGGTCGGCGAAATGCTCAGGCTCCTGCGGCTGGCCTGCCGGCATGGCGGCAAGCGCCTGCTGGGCGGCATTAGCTGCAGACGGCGGCACCAAAGCATTCGCAACCTCGTTGCCTGCAAGCTGGTTGCTGAAAGCCGGACGAACCTGCGGCACGGGTGCATTCAGGCTTGCGACTTCGGTCTGTGGCTGCGGTTCTGCAGCCGGAACAGCCTCAGCCTTCGGCGGCGTGGCCTTGGCGACAGCCACCGGTGCGCTATCCTCCGAATTATCCTCTTCCTCGTCGGCGCCACCGCCAAACAGGACAGCAAACAGTGTCTTTTGCTTGCGAGGCTCTTCATCCGAAGCAGAACCGGAGGAGCTGGCCATCATGATCTGGCTGCCGTTCGCCACGCGGCGCTTATAATCGGCCATTGCCTGCTGGTAGCCCGGCAGCGGCTTACCGTCGRCTGGAATATGAATGGTGTTACCGTCAGGGAAGAGCCTGACCAATTCGTCGCGGCTCATGCGCGGCCAGGCGCGAACGCCGCCGACATCCATATGTACGAAGGGCGAACCGGACTTCGGATAGAAGCCGACACCGCCAACCTGCATCTTCATGCCGATACCGCGCAGCGTGGCGAGCCTCACGTCGGGAATGAAGAAGTCCATCGCCTTGCCGAGCATGTGCTGGCTCTTTTCGGCGACGCCGGAATTGCGCGAACGTCCACGCAGCATCTCATTGGTGCCTGGCGAACGGAAACCGCAGACGACGTTGATATAATCCCTGGAGCCCGACTGACGATAAACTTCCCAGATGAGATCGAAGAGACGCGGGTCCATCTTCGTCGGCTGATTCTTGCGCCAGTCGCGCAGGAAGCGGTTGAGCTGCTCAAGACCCTTCGGGTCGAACCTTCCGTTGCGCTTGTAGGTGATGACTGCCTTTTCGCCGGTATGGATGAAATAGAGCTTCAGACTGCGGGTGTCCCCGGCGGCCTGAGACGGTGTGCTTACGAATACCGGTGAGGAAACCGCGAGTGCAATCAGGGCGGCCGCTACCGTCCTAATTGCCTTTCCGCCAATCTTGGCGCACGACAAGCGCCAGCTCAAGCGCGAAGGCTTGGTATTCCCATTCAGATTCGGCAACTCGATCCCCGTCAGACAGTCAATGTCCCGTACTGCCTCAAATGGCTGTCAATTGCGGTCACACGATGGCAAAAATGCCACACATGATCAACCTTTTCTTTACATAGTGAACGGGCCGCTAACAAGTGGTTTATGGCGGGTAACCAAACGTGGTTGCCTTATTMTTAATAAAAACGCCTCTATGCCGCATCTTTCTGAGGATTATCGGGATCGATACCGTAATCCTTGAGCTTCCGATAAAGTGTGGATCGGCCAATACCTAGCTTTCTTGCCACTTGACTCATTTGTCCGCGATAAAACTTCAACGCGAAACGAATCAGTTCTTCCTCGACATCGGCAAGACGGCGCACATCTCCGGCCTGATTGACGCTCGGGATCGCGCTGTCGGAGGCCTCGGGCACGCGGCGCATCGTCTCGGCGACGGATACCGCCTGATAATCCTCGGGGAATTCGGCGTCCGGATCGAGATGCGAATTGTCGGCGACAAGTGCCAGGTGATCCACGACCTCGTAGTTCGGAAGCTGGGCGGCAATCTGCGGGAAGTCCGATTCGGTCAGCTCGGGACCCTCGGCAAGCACCACGGCGCGGAAGATCGCGTTCTCGAGCTGGCGGATATTGCCCGGCCAATCATAGGAGGTCAGCATCGCCAGCGTACCCGCATTGACCGTCATGCGGCGGCCGTTCTTCTGCTCGCTCGAGAAGCGGTCGGTGAAGACGCGGACCAGATTCGGAATATCTTCCTTGCGCTTGCGCAGTGCTGGAATGGTGATCGGGAAGACGTTCAGGCGGTAATAGAGGTCTTCGCGGAAGTGGCCGTTCTTGACCTCTTCGATAAGATCCTTGTTCGTCGCCGAGATGAGGCGGACATTGACCTTGTGCGCAGTGCGGGCGCCTACGGTTTCGATCTCGCCCTGCTGAACGGCCCGCAGCAGCTTGACCTGCACTTCGAGCGGCAGGTCGCCGATCTCATCGAGGAAAATGGTGCCGCCGTCGGCTTCCATAAATTTGCCGATATGCTTTTCGGTAGCACCTGTGAAGGCACCTTTTTCATGGCCGAAGAGAATGCTTTCGACGAGATTGTGCGGGATGGCGCCACAATTGACCGTGACGAACGGCTTGTTGGCCCTGTCTCCGGCCGACTGGATGGCGCGCGCCACCAATTCCTTGCCGACGCCCGATTCGCCTTCGAGCACGACCGGGATATTGGACTGCGAGGCGCGCTGCGCCAGATCGATGACGCGGATCATCGCCGGGCTTGCCGAAACGATGTCGTCGAAGCCGACGGAGCCGGCACGCGATCTGCGGCCGACACGGGCCTTCACCTCGCGTTGGTCGAGCTTCATCGCATTGGAAATGGATGTGTTGATGCGTTCCGGAGAGACCGGCTTGACGACGAAATCAAAGGCACCTGCGCGCATGGCCTGCACGACCGTCTCGATGCCACCCTGCCCGGTCTGGACGATGACCGGAATTTGCGTACCGAAATCATGCAGGGCTTCGAGGAATTCGAGGCCGGTCATTTCCGGCATCATCAGATCGAGCACGATGACATTGAAAAGGCCTGGATCGCGCTTCACCATCTCCAGCCCGATGCGGCCGTTCTCGGCCTGATGCACCACATGGCCGCTACGCTCGATCGCGTTCTTGAGCAGACGGCGCTGCACGGGATCGTCCTCGACCACGAGGATCTGCCCTGCTGCTTTGAGCTCATTGTAACCGGTCATTGTCGCCTCACTTCATGCGAAACCTTAGAGCGCACCCTGACAGAAAGGCTTGAACATCCAGTTTTGAGAAACAATTGCATTTTAACTGTTACGACAGGCCGTTTTCGTGCCGTAACAGGGCCTTTCGAGCGCTGGAAACCCCTTGATGCCGGGCCTTCCGGCACCCAGAGCGCCGCGCGTCCATTCGGACGCGCAAAGGACGCTCTGTCTTTTTGAAACTGCGCATCAGGCTTTCCGAAAATCGATTCCGATTTTCGGGCCGATGCTGTAGACAGTCAAACCTGTTATAAAAAGAGGAACCGTCCCATGAGACACACGCTTGCGCACGCCGATCTTCACCTTTCGGCAACGGCTCCCGCCGCAGCGGCAGCCCCGGCTCTGGGCGACCTTCCGACCTGGAAGCTGCAGGACCTCTACCCCTCGGCCATCTCCACCGCCTTCGTCGCCGATATGGAAAAGGCTGGCAAGGCCGCTTCCGCGTTCGAAGACAAATGGAAGGGCAAGCTTGCCGAGGCCGCCGTGAAGAAGGGCGAGGAAGGCATCGGCCAGGCGCTGAAGGAATATGAGGCGCTCGACGACATCATGGGCCGCCTCGGCTCCTTCGCCGGCCTCACCTATTTTTCTGATACCTCCAATCCGGCAAACGGAAAGCTCTACGGCGACGTTCAGACCAAACTGACAGAATATTCCGGCCGCCTGCTTTTCTTCGCGCTGGAGTTGAACCGCATCGACGATGCGGTGATCGATGCCTGCGTGGCGAACGATCCGCTTGCCGGCCATTACCGTCCCTGGCTGGTCGATCTGCGCAAGGACAAGCCCTATCAGCTCGAAGATAAGCTGGAGCAGCTTTTCCTCGAAAAGTCGATGACGAGTGCTGCCGCCTTTAATCGTCTCTTCGATGAAACGATGGCGGAACTGCGCTTCGAGATTGACGGGGAAAAGCTGCCGCTCGAAGTGGCGCTGAACATGCTGCAGGAAAAGGATCCCGAAGTACGCCGCAAGGCGGCGATGGCGCTCGCCGAAACCTTCAAGACCAATATCCGCATCTTCACGCTCATCACCAATACGCTCGCCAAGGACAAGGAAATCGCCGATCGCTGGCGCGGCTTCGAAGACATCGCCGATAGCCGCCATCTGGCAAACCGCGTCGAGCGCGAGGTGGTCGATGCTCTGGCCGCGGCCGTCAAGGAAGCCTATCCGCGCCTTTCGCATCGTTATTACAAAATGAAGGCCAAGTGGCTCGGCATGGAGCAGATGAATTTCTGGGATCGCAATGCGCCGCTTCCGGAAACTTCAAACGCCATCATCTCCTGGTCCGAAGCCAAGGACACGGTGCTTTCCGCCTACGGCAACTTCGCGCCGGAAATGGCTGATATCGCCAGGCGCTTCTTTGATGAACAGTGGATCGATGCGCCCGTTCGCCCCGGCAAAGCGCCGGGCGMCTTCGCCCATCCGACTGTGCCTTCCGCGCATCCCTACGTGCTCGTCAATTATATGGGCAAGCCGCGCGATGTCATGACGCTTGCCCACGAGCTCGGGCATGGCGTGCATCAGGTTCTTGCCGGTGCACAAGGCGCACTCATGTGCCAGACACCGCTGACGCTCGCCGAGACCGCTTCCGTCTTCGGTGAGATGCTGACCTTCCGCGCGCTGCTCAACCGCACGGCTGACAACCGCGAACGCAAGGCAATGCTCGCCCAGAAGGTCGAAGACATGATCAACACGGTCGTGCGCCAGATCGCCTTCTACGAATTCGAGCGCAAGGTCCATACTGCCCGCAAGGCCGGTGAACTGACCGCCGACGATATCGGTGAGCTCTGGCTTTCGATCCAGTCCGAAAGCCTCGGCCCGGCGATCAAGATCTCCGAGGGCTACGAGACCTATTGGGCCTATATCCCTCATTTCATTCATTCGCCCTTCTATGTCTATGCCTATGCCTTCGGCGACTGCCTGGTGAACTCGCTCTATGCCGTCTATCAGAAGGCGGAGAAGGGCTTTCAGGAGAAGTATTTCGAACTGCTGAGGGCCGGCGGCACCAAGCATCATGCCGAACTGCTGAAGCCCTTCGGCCTCGATGCGACAGATCCCTCCTTCTGGAGCAAGGGCCTGTCGATGATCGAAGGGCTGATCGACGAACTCGAGGCGTTGGACAAGGCATAAGGCTGCCCGAGCCCGCACCTCACTGGAAAGGCAATGGCAGCCTCCGAACCATTCATCCTGTTCCGGGACGATACGACCGGCGAAGTCATGCTCTTCGCCGGTCCGCAATGCATGATCGTTGCTCGCACGCACGCCGAATTCCTGCCGGCGCTGGAGCGGATGGAAGAAGCGCGCAGAGCCGGAAAATGGCTTGCCGGTTACATCGCCTATGAGGCTGGCCATCTCTTCGAAAGCAAGCTTGCCTCCTTCGCCGAAGAGAACCGGGAGACGCCCTTGCTGCTGTTCGGCGTCTTCGATGCGCCTCAGCCGGAAAGTCATCCACTCGCGACACCGCGACAGCGGCAGGAAAACGAGGAGTTCCTGACCGCGCCGAAGGCAGCCTGGAATTTCCATATATATAAAGAGCGTTTTGAACGCCTCCACCGCCACCTCCGCCTCGGCGATATCTATCAGGCCAATCTGACGATGCCGATCGAAGCCCGCTGGAACGGCGACCCGCTCGCCGCCTTCTGGTCACTGATCGACCGCCAGCCTGTCAAATACGGTGCGTTGGCCGATCTCGGCGGCCCCATCATTCTTTCCCGCTCGCCGGAACTGTTTTTCCGCATCGACGAAGATGGCTGGATCGAGACGCACCCGATGAAAGGCACGGCAAAGCGGGGTGCGACACCGGCCGAAGATGCCGAAATCGTCGAAGCCATGAAGGCCGACATCAAGACGCAAGCGGAAAACCGCATGATCGTCGACCTGTTACGCAACGATATCTCGCGCATCACCGAAGTCGGCACGCTCGATGTTCCCAAGCTCTTCGAGATCGAGACATATCCCACCGTCCACCAGATGGTGAGTCATGTGCAGGCAAAGCTCCTGCCCGATCTTTCCATACGCGACATATTCGCGGCGCTCTTTCCTTGCGGCTCGATTACCGGCGCGCCGAAGATCCGTGCCATCGAAATCCTCCACGATCTCGAAGACACGCCGCGCGATGCCTATTGCGGCGCGATCGGCATGATCTCGCCGGGTGGCGCCATGCGCTTCTCCGTCGCCATCCGCACCATGACGCTGTTCGATAGGGGCAAGGCGGTCTTCAACGTCGGCGGCGGCATCGTCTTCGATTCCACCGCTGAAGCAGAATATGAGGAATGTCTGCTCAAGGCCCGCTTCGCGGTCGGCGACCAATGGATCGCCCGATGACGGATTTCTCACTGATCGAAACGCTGCGCTGGCAACCGGATGAAGGCTTCATTCGCCTGCGCCTGCATCTCGCCCGCCTCTCTCGCTCCGCCCGCCGCATCGGCTTTCCCGAGCCGCTGGATGCGGCGGCCAAGTTGGAAGAAGCACTGAAGGACGAAAAGGGCCAGCGCCGCGTCAGGCTGACCTTCGATGGACAGGGGTGTATCGATATCACAACAGCTCCCTTCGCTCCGCTTCCGCCCGATGCCGTCTGGACCCTCCGTATCTCGAATACCCATCTCGATTCCGCCGACAAACTGCTGCGCATCAAAACCACGCGCCGCAGCATCTACGAGGCAGCACGCGCCGAATTCACACAGCAACAGGCGGACGAAGTCATCCTTCTCAACGAACGGCAGGAGGTCTGCGAAGGCACCATAACCTCCGTCTTCCTCGATGATGGCTCCGGCATTCTCCGCACCCCGCCGATCTCCTGCGGCCTGCTCGCCGGCGTGCTGCGCACCGAACTCATCTGCCAGCGCAAGGCGCGCGTCGGGCGCATCACGCTCGAGGAGCTACACAAGGGCAGGCTTTACGTCGGAAATTCGCTGCGCGGTTTGATCCGCGCCACTCTGCAAAAGGACTGAACATGTTTATCCTCGCCCTGACCTATGTGAAGCCGAACGAAGAGGCCGACAGGCATATGGAGCCGCATATGGCTTGGGTTAAGGAAGGATATGCCAAAGGCTGGTTCCTCGCCTCCGGCCGCAAGGTGCCGCGCACCGGCGGCGTCATTTTCGCTGTCGGTGACCGCGCCGAGATCGAAGCCTTTGTGGCGGTCGATCCCTTCACCATCTACGGCGTCGCCGAATACGACATCACCGAAGTTGCACTGACGACGGTGACGGACGGGCTGGAGGCTTTGAAGCGCTGATTCACGAACCGCGCCTTTTGCTCGTCAGGCTCAAAAAGGAGCGGCGATGAAACTTCCGACTTATACACCTTATGACGGCTCGGCACGGCCTTTCACCATCGGCCTGATGCCCCTCGATCCCCACCGCTGGATCGAGCCCGACGACGATCTGCAACGCTATCTCAAGGAAAAAGCTCGGCTGGCGGGCGAGCGATTCGACGACATTTTCGTCGCTGAAGAAAGAACGGAAACTGCCCAGCAGGAGGCGTTGGATCTTCTTCTCGCGCACCTTGGCGAGCGGCATCCGGCAATGCGCCGTCACGACACCTCGGCCCTACCGCCCCTCTTCAAGGCCGGTTCGCTCGTTCAGGATGATCTTGTCCTCATGCGCCGCAAGGCCGATGGCTGGCATCTCGTTGCCGCCCACGTCGCCTTTCCTTCTTCGTGGTCGCTGCGCGAAAAGTTCAGCCGCCCGATGCACGAGATCCATGCTGACGTACCGGACTTTAGCCAAGGCACACGCAATGCGGCGCTTATTACCCGCATCTTCGACAATCTGCGGGTTGACCAGCCGGTCGAGCGGTTGAACTGGTCGGTCAACACCACGGCCGATCTCTTCCTCCCCATCTCGAAACATCGCCGGCCGCCTTACACCGAAGCCTTCACGCTGGAGGAACGCTTCGTCCGCGTCGAACGCCAGACCCTGCGCAGGCTTGCCGTGTCAAGCGATATCCTTTTCACCATCCGCATCTATATCGATCCGGTTGCTGTCATTGCCCGCCATCCGCAGGCGCAGAAACTCGCAGCAAGTTTCGCCGATCAGCTGGAATTGCTCGATGATCAGCAGGCTGCCTACAAGGGCCTGACCGTGCAAAGTGCCGAGCTCGTGGGGAAATTGCGGGCGCTTTGTAGGTCCGATATTTGACCTTTGCAGGGGAACGCTCTTTATTGTGACGTCATTTTGTGATTAGAGCCGGTCACTTCGCGACCTTCGTCGCATTTTCACATGAATTCTTTAGGCTGAAAGCCTTCGTTCCCTTCCACAGGAGAAAAGAATGACGGAACAGAACTATCCGGTATATGGCGAAATTACCGGTCCGATCGTCATGATCGGCTTTGGCTCTATCGGCCGCGGCACGCTGCCCCTGATCGAGCGCCACTTCAAGTTCGACAAGAGCCGGATGGTTGTCATCGACCCGCGCACGGACGATGCCCACATTCTGGAAAAGCACGGCGTCAAGCACATCCAGGCGCACGTGACGAAGGACAATTACAAGGAACTGCTGAAGCCGCTCCTGACCGAAGGCGAAGGCCAGGGTTTCTGCGTCAACCTTTCGGTCGATACATCGTCGCTCGACATCATCAAGCTCTGCCGCAAGCTTGACGTGCTCTACATCGATACCGTCGTCGAGCCCTGGCTCGGCTTCTATTTCGACAAGGACATGAAGAACGAGGAGCGCACCAACTATGCGTTGCGCGAAACCGTTCGCAAGGAAAAGGCCAAGAACCCGGGCGGCACCACTGCCGTTTCCACCTGCGGCGCAAACCCGGGCATGGTGTCCTGGTTCGTCAAGCAGGCGCTGCTCAACCTCGCCAAGGATATCGGCCTGAAATTCGACGAGCCGGGCCAGGACGACCGCGAAGAATGGGCAAAGCTCATGAAGAAGGTCGGCGTCAAGGGCGTTCATATCGCCGAGCGCGATACGCAGCGCACCATCCATCCGAAGCCGCTCAACGTCTTCTGGAACACCTGGTCGGTCGAAGGCTTCATCTCTGAGGGCCTGCAGCCGGCAGAACTCGGCTGGGGCACCCATGAAAACTGGATGCCGAAGAACGCCAAGAAGCACAAGAAGGGCAACAAGGCCGCCATCTACCTCGAACAGCCCGGCGCCAACACCCGCGTTCGCACCTGGTGCCCGACGCCCGGCCCGCAATACGGCTTCCTCGTCACCCATAACGAGTCGATCTCGATCGCCGACTTCTTCACGGTCAGGGATAAGGACGGCGACGTCACCTATCGTCCGACCTGCCACTACGCCTATCATCCCGCCAACGACGCGGTTCTGTCGCTGCATGAGATGTTCGGCAACGGCGGCAAGGCACAGCCGGTTCTCCACGTTCTCGACGAGAACGAGCTGGTCGACGGTGTCGATGAGCTCGGTGTACTGCTCTACGGTCACGACAAGAACGCCTACTGGTACGGTTCGCGACTGTCGCTGGAAGAAACCCGCCGCATCGCCCCCTACCAGAACGCGACCGGCCTGCAGGTAACATCGGCCGTTCTCGCCGGCATGGTCTGGGCCATCGAAAACCCGAAGGCCGGCATCGTTGAAGCCGACGAGATGGATTACAAGCGCTGCCTCGAAGTGCAGCTGCCCTATCTCGGCCCGGTTGAAGGCCACTATACCGACTGGACCCCGCTCGACGGCCGTCCGGGCCTGTTCCCGGAAGACATCGACACCAAGGATCCGTGGCAGTTCAAGAACATCCTCGTTCGCTGAGCCCTGCCGTAACGCTGTCGAAAATGCCCGCTGCGAGGCGGGCATTTTTGTAACGCCTGCTGTCTAAATACCGGACGGGCTCTGCCGAAGGCTTGCCTTCGCGGAGGGTCCGCGCCATGTTTTTGGCGACTGTCGCGGATAGTTTCCGCTTAAATTCGCCGGGAGAAGCCTTATGAAAATCAGAACTGGTCTCGTTCTTGCGGTTGCATCGGCAGCTCTTGCCGCCTGCGTTTCCTCCGGCCCGCGCCCCCTCCCCGTGGCATCGGCACCCGCTCCTACCGGTGTCGAGGGAACCTGGGCCGATCCGAACGGTATCGTCTCCACCTTCCAGAGTGGTACCTTCACGACGCGCACGACCGACAGCAACCAGCTTCTGGCCTCCGGCACCTATATCAAGACGTCGCCGACGCTGGTGGAAATCAACATGACCTCGCTGGTTCGCAACACGCAGTCGAAGGTCAATTGCGCCCTCGTCACGACCGGCCAGCTGAACTGCACCTCGGATGCCGGCGCACAATTCGTCCTGACCCGCCGCAGTTAGAGCCTTTCCTGATATTGGCGGGCTTACGGCTTTTTTGCCAGCAGCCCTCTTGGAAAGCCCCATCCTCTTCACAGCTTCCCTCTTGCGGTTGATCCACGCAGGTGGAAACATCCGCGCGCCGGCATCGTCGGTGATGATCCACATGAGGGATGGCCAGGATCAGGGGTACAGATCCTGGCTTTAATCAGGAGAACAGGGATGACGAAGTCTTTCAGCTTCGGTCTTTTGACCGCGTCTATTCTGGCGCTGAGCACAAGCGCCGCATTTGCGGATTACGAACTCAATATTCTTCATATCAACGATTTCCACTCTCGCATCGAATCGATCAACAAGTTCGATTCCACGTGCTCTGCAGAGGACGAGGGCAAGAACGCGTGCTTCGGTGGCGCTGCACGCCTGAAGACAGCGATCGACCAGCGCCGTCAGGCCCTGACGGGCAAGAACGTGCTCCTGCTCAATGCCGGCGACAATTTCCAGGGCTCGCTGTTCTACACGACCTACAAGGGCGCGGCTGAAGCCGAAATGCTGAACCTCATGAAGTTCGACGCCATGACGGTCGGCAATCATGAATTCGACGACAGCGAGGATGGTCTCGCGACCTTCCTCGACAAGGTGCAATTCCCCGTCGTCACCGCCAACGTCAAGGCAAGTGCCGCCTCCAAGATCGGCGACCGCATCAAGCCTTCTCTCGTGCTCGATATCGCTGGTCAGAAGATCGGCATCGTCGGCGCCGTCACCAACGATACGCCGGAGCTTTCCTCGCCCGGCCCGAACGTGACGATTGCCGATGACGTCAAGAGCATCACTGCAGAGGTCGAGAAACTGAAGAGCGAAGGCGTCAACAAGATCATTGCGCTCACCCATGTCGGCTACCCGCGCGACCTTGCCTTGATTGCCAAGATCCCCGATGTCGACGTGGTCGTTGGCGGCCATTCGCACAGCCTGCTCTCGAACACCGACGCGAAGGCCGAAGGCCCCTATCCGACGTTGGTTGACAACCCCGGCGGCTACAAGGTGCCGGTGGTGCAGGCAGCCTCCTACAGCAAATATCTCGGCGATCTCGTCGTGAACTTCGATGACAACGGCGTCGTCAAGGACGCCAAGGGCGATCCGATCCTGATCGATTCCTCCTTCACGCCGGATCCGGCCGTCGCGGCGCGCATTGTCGAACTGGCAAAGCCGATCGACGACCTGCGCAAGAAGGTGATAGGCTCCTCCGAAAGCCCGATCGAGGGCAACAGCAAGGTCTGCCGCGTGAAGGAATGCTCGATGGGCAATCTGGTGGCCGATGCCATACTCGACCGCACCAAGAACCAGGCTGTCACCATTGCCATCCAGAACGGCGGCGGCCTGCGTGCCTCGATAGATGGCGGTGACGTCACCCAGGGCGAAGTCATCACCGTGCTGCCGTTCCAGAACACGCTCGCCACCTTCCAGCTGACTGGCGCCGATGTTGTCAAGGCGCTCGAAAACGGCGTCAGCCAGATCGACCAGGGCGCCGGTCGTTTCCCGCAAGTCGCCGGTCTGAAATTCACTTTCGACCAGTCGAAGCCGGTCGGCAGCCGCGTCAGCGACGTCCAGGTCAAGGACGGTGACAATTTCGTACCGATCGACAATGCCAAAACCTATGGCGTCGCCACCAACAACTTCATGCGCGCCGGCGGCGATGGATATGTCGCTTTCAAGGACGGCCAGAACGCCTATGACTTCGGCCCGGATCTGGCCGACGTGACCGCTGAATATCTCGCCGCCCACTCGCCCTATAAGCCCTATACGGACGGTCGCATCACGGAAATAGCCCAGGCTGCTCCTGCTCCATCCGCTCCGGCCCCATCAGCCGAGCCGGCTCCGGCGCCTACCGCTCCTGCACCTGCTACGGAACCCGCCCCGGCAACGCCTGCACCGGCAGCCGCTGCACCTGCCACGCCCTCGACCCACGTCATCGTTGCCGGCGATACTTTCTGGGATCTTGCCAAGTCCTTCTACGGCGACGGTGCCGAATGGCGCAAATTGTCGGAAGCCAATGGCAGCCCGAACCCCCGCCATCTGCGGATCGGCGAGGAAATCCAGGTTCCAGCCAAGTAAGACGATTTGTCCCGATCATGAGAGCCGGTCCGGGGTTCCCCGGGCCGGTTTTTCTTCTTATAGGGTGAACCGTGATCGGCTGGCTGCGTATGAGCCGGCGAGACACGAAAGCGCGTTGGGGCCAGAATGACAGATACTTCACTCCGCCCGGCGGACCATCCCGCCGTCAAATTCGGCAAGGTTGGCGTCCTGCTGGTCAATCTCGGCACGCCTGATGGCACCGATTATACGTCCATGCGCCGCTATCTGCGCGAATTCCTGACCGACAAGCGGGTCATCGAATGGTCGCCCTGGAAATGGTATCCGATCCTGTTCGGCATCGTGCTCAATACGCGCCCGCAGAAGGTCGGCAAGGCCTATGAGACGATCTGGAACAAGGAGCTGAATGAAAGCTGGCTGCGCACCTATACCCGCAATCAGTCTGATTTCATGGCCGACCGGCTGAAGGACCTGCCAAACGTCAAGGTGGACTGGGCGATGCGCTACGGTACCCCGTCGATTCCCTCGCGCATCGAAGCGCTGAAGGATGAAGGCTGCGACCGCATCCTGCTCTTCCCGCTCTATCCGCAATATGCCGCCGCCACCACGGCAACCGTCAACGACAAGGCCTTCCAGAAGCTGCTCACCATGCGTTGGCAACCGGCGCTGCGCACGGTGCCTGACTATCACGACGACGAGACCTATATCGAAGCGCTGGCGAAGTCGGTCGAACAACACCTGGCTACCCTCGACTGGAAGCCGGAAATGCTGCTCGCTTCCTTCCACGGCATCCCGCTTTCCTATTTCCAGCAGGGCGATCCCTATTACTGTCAGTGCCAAAAGACCGGCCGCCTGCTGCGCGAGCGTCTAGGTCTCACGAAGGAGAACTTCATGGTCACCTTCCAGTCCCGCTTCGGGCCGGAAGAATGGCTGCAGCCCTACACAGATAAGA
The DNA here is from genome assembly GCF_056405875.1 of Rhizobium sp. P1_E6. Lineage (NCBI taxonomy): Bacteria > Pseudomonadati > Pseudomonadota > Alphaproteobacteria > Hyphomicrobiales > Rhizobiaceae > Rhizobium > Rhizobium sp. P1_E6. The sequence goes on from NZ_JBFUBG010000004.1 coordinate 68,145, forward strand.
CCGTCGAGAAGCTGACGCAGGACGGCGTCAAGCGCATCGCAGTCATGAACCCCGGCTTCGTTTCCGACTGTCTGGAGACGCTGGAGGAGATTGCCGAACAGGCCGCACATTCTTTCAAGCACAATGGCGGCGAGCAGTTCGCGCATATTCCGTGCTTGAATGACGGAGAGGACGGCATGCAGGTGCTGGAAAAAGTCGTGCGCCGTGAGCTGCTGGGCTGGGCATGACAGACGCGGCGTCAGATTTTCTGGCGACCCGCAATAGATAAAGACGTCCCCCGCTCCAGATCTAAGGAAGGACCGAAGCCGACAACCGCAACTGCGGCGCGCAGGCTCTCGGTCTGCGGCTTTATTCATCTGGACGAATTTCATGATTTCGGGTTTTAGAAAATTGATTGTCCTCGCCTGCTTATTCGTCGTCGCAGGTGGCGGTTACCTCGCGTGGGAGCACTATCAGCGGGTCTATGCCAACGCCCCTCCCAAAGGCATCGTCGGTCAGGTCGCCTGTCAGCTTCGCCTCCGCGATGTCAAAACCAGCAATCTGAAGCCGGACGATCAGCCGTTCCTCACCAATTGCCTGATGGGCGGCTACATCACAAAGAGCGACCTCGATGATGCCGGCCTATCACCCTGATTTGACAGGCGGGACTGTCATTCCTTCCTTGCAAAGAACGTGCTAACTCACCACGTCAGATAGGTGGGCTTAGGGAGGAACATATGCTGCTGGGCGGCTTCGATATCGTCGTGATCGTATTGGTGATTTTCGTCATCATGGTGCTCTTTGCGGGCATCAAGACGGTTCCACAGGGTTATCGCTACACGATCGAGCGCTTCGGCCGCTATACCCGCACGCTGGAACCCGGCCTGAACCTGATCACCCCTTTCATCGAGCGCGTCGGCGCCAGGATGAACGTGATGGAGCAGGTGCTGAACGTGCCGACCCAGGAGGTGATCACCAAGGACAATGCCTCGGTCGCGGCCGATGCAGTCTCTTTCTACCAGGTGCTGAATGCCGCTCAGGCCGCCTATCAGGTTTCCAACTTGGAAAATGCGATCCTGAACCTCACCATGACCAATATTCGCTCAGTCATGGGCTCTATGGATCTCGACGAGCTGCTCTCCAATCGCGATGCGATCAACGACCGGCTGCTGCGCGTCGTGGACGAGGCCGTGCATCCTTGGGGCATCAAGGTCACCCGTGTCGAGATCAAGGATATCCAGCCGCCGCGCGACCTCGTCGACGCGATGGCCCGCCAGATGAAGGCCGAGCGCGAGAAGCGTGCCCAGGTGCTGGAAGCCGAAGGTTCGCGCAATGCGCAGATCCTGAGGGCCGAGGGCGCCAAGCAGTCCGCCATCCTTCAGGCCGAAGGCCAGCGCGAAGCCGCCTTCCGCAATGCCGAAGCTCGCGAGCGCTTGGCCGAAGCCGAAGCGAAGGCGACGAAGATGGTCTCGGAAGCAATCGCCGCGGGCGACATCCAGGCAATCAACTATTTCGTGGCACAGAAATACACCGAGGCCCTCACCTCGATCGGTTCGGCGCCCAATTCCAAGATCGTGATGATGCCGATGGAGGCGTCTTCCATCCTCGGCTCGCTCGGCGGCATCGGCGCGATTGCCCGGCAGGTCTTTGGCGAAGGCAACAATCCGCCGTCTGCGCCGCGTCCAAGCGCAGGTCCGGCACGCTCGACGCCGTCGGTCGGCCCGGCTCCGGCCAATCCCTTCAATCCCAATCCGGAGCGATAAGCCATGCTGGCGAAGATCGTCGGCGAACTTGGGCCGTGGAGCTGGTGGGTGGCAGGCCTCGTGCTACTTGCCGCCGAGCTGATCGTGCCGGGCTTCTTCCTTGTCTGGATCGGCCTCGCAGCTCTTGCCGTCGGCGTTTTGTCGCTGATCTTCTGGGATGCCGCTTTCTGGATCTGGGAGCTTCAGGCGATCCTATTCGCCGTTTTCGCGGTCGTCGCCACGCTCATCGGCCGGCGGCTCACGCTGCGCAACGACACGACGGATGAACCATTCCTCAACCAGCGTGGTGCGAGCCTCGTCGGCCGCACCGCGACGCTGCGCGAGCCGATCCGCGAAGGCCGCGGCCGCATTCGCCTCGATGACACGATGTGGCAGGTCATGGGGCCGGATCTTCCGGCCGGGACGCAGGTCAAAGTGGTTTCGAGTAACGGCCGCGACCTGACCGTCGAGCCGACCTGATCAGGCCACGCCGATCCGCAAGAGATCATGGAAGTGAACGAGCCCGATTGGACGCTGCTCGTCATCAACGACGATAAGTGCGCCAATCTTGTATTGCTCAAGCAGCGCCAGAGCTGCAGTCGCCAATATCGTCGGCCTTACGGTCTTCGGTGCGCGCGTCATGATGTCGTCGACCGTTAGCTGCGCAAGATTGCGGGTGAGGTTGCGCGACATGTCACCATCAGTGACGATGCCGCAAAGCCGGCCTTCGGCATCCAGCACGCCGACGCAGCCGAAATGCTTGTGCGACAGCACTCTGATTGCCTCCGGCACGGACGTGCCCTTCACCACCAGCGGCAAGCGCTCACCGGTATGCATGATGTCGGCAACGTGCATCAAGCTCGCACCGAGCTTGCCGCCGGGATGGAAGACATGAAAATCGGTCGCCGTGAAGCCGCGCGCATCAAGAAGTGCGATCGCCAGCGCATCGCCGAGCGCAAGCTGCATCATTGTCGATGTGGTCGGCGCCAGCCCGTTCGGACAGGCCTCTTCCTCGTTGGGGATCAGCAATGCGATATCTGCGGCCGTCGCCAGCGAGGACTGTGGGCTGCAGGTCATCGCGATCAGCGGAATGGAAAAACGCCGTGTATAGGAAATGATGCTCTTCAGTTCGGCACTCTCACCACCCTTGGAGATCGCAAGGACGACATCGTCGCCGGCGATCATGCCGAGGTCGCCGTGATTGGCTTCCGCCGCATGCACGAAAAAGGCCGGCGTACCTGTCGAAGCGAAAGTGGCAGCTATTTTGGTGCCGATATGGCCGCTCTTGCCGACGCCGGTCACAATCACGCGGCCAGAATTTTGGCCGATCATCTCGACCGCACGGGTAAAAGGTCCGGCCAGCCCATTATCAAAGGCAAGTTCGAGTGCCTCGAGGGCGCGTCTTTCGATGCTGATCGTGCGCTTGCCCGACTCCAGCACGCTGTTTTCGACGAGTTTCACGGCTCTCCTGATCATGGCAATGCGTTAGACCTTTTCACTTTACCTGTCCACCCGACAATGTTTCCGATGTATGAACACGCTGCCGGCAGTGCAACGAATGGTTAACCACAAGGCTTTACGCTTGGGTAAGACTTCGAAGCATTTCAGGCGCGGATTGAATGGGCCAGGGAAAACAGACGAGCAGTGTGACGCCGCTCCGCGCCATGAGCCGTGCCGTCTCCATCACGGCTGTCGGGCTGCTGGTCGCGCCCGCCGCTTTCGCGCAGCAGACGACGTATCAACAAGAATCGGGAAGCACGGCAAATTCCCGCACCGTCGCCACGCAACGTGTGGCCACGAACAATGCGGCGCAGGACTCCGGCGATACGGACGATGCCGCGACGGCGCCTGCCAATGCCCGGGATCAAGACACCGCGGCTGCACCCGCCCCGACGACGCAGCCCGACGACGAGACTACCGGCTCAATCCTCGATGAGGATATGCGCAAGCTGAACACCCGCGAACCGCGCCTGGACGAAACGCCGGCTCGCAGGGTGCCGGAGAGCATATCGACCGAACAGACGCCCGGTATCCCGATCGGCAGCTTCGTGCTGCGCCCAAGCGTCACCCAGACGATCAACAGCGAAACCACGAAAGACGGCGGCACGAAACAGAGCCGCGGTTTTCTCGAAACCGATATGGGCGCGACACTGACCTCCGATTGGAGTCGGCATCAGTTGACCGTCACCACCGAAGGCGCCTGGCAGAAGAACATCAGCGGTGAAGGAGAAGAACAGCCCTCCTTCAAGATCGATGGCGATCTGCGGCTGGACCTGCCGCGTGACACCGTCGCCCATATCACCAGCGGCTACAATTTCTATCGCGAGGATACGGACGATCCGGACGCGATCACCGACGCCGCCCAGCAGTCGGACGTACAGGAATTTACCGGCGGCGCTTCCATCGAGCACGACTTCGGGATCTTGCGCGGCACAGCCGCCGTTGCGCTCTCCCGCTCGATCTATTCGGATGCCGTGCTTTCCAACGGCACGACCGTTTCGCTGAGCGACCGCAACCAGACCACAGGCACGGTGCGCGGCCGCATCGGTTACGAACTCTCGCCGGCGCTCATTCCCTTCATCGAAGCGTCGGTCGGCAAGACCAACTATGATGATCGCATTGATTCTTCGGGCTACCAGCGTTCCGGAGATAGCTACGGCGCCAAGGGCGGCGTGCAGGTCGATATGGGTGAAAAGCTCAAGGGCGAGGTTGCAGTCGGTTATGCAATGGCGGATTTCGATGATAGCCGCCTGAAATCGATCGATACGGCCACGCTCGATGCCAGCCTGCTCTGGTCGCCGATCCGCGGAACGAATGTCAATATCGACCTCCAGACGAGCATCCAGCCTTCGACCGCAGCCGGCGAAAGCGGTTATGTTTCACATCAGCTGACGTCCACGGTCGATCATCAGTTGCGCGACAATCTGGTGGCGACGACCATCAGCGGCGTGACGCTGCGCGATTATCCGAGCGGTAGCACAATAAGTGACGAGACGGTTTACACCGCCTCGACAGGTCTTATCTGGAACATCAACCGCTACCTCGACTTCACCAGCACGCTTGGCTACGAGCTGACGACGCGCAAGGAAGGCGACGACTCGCGGCAATGGCGAGCCGGCGTCGGTGTCAAGGTGAAGCGCTGACGAGACTTACTTCAGGCCCGCGAGCAGTTCCCTGAAGCCGCCTTCGACGCTCGGACGGATATCCGCACGCTCGAGAGCAAAGGCAACGTTGGCGAGGATGAAGCCATCCTTGGCGCCGCAGTCGTAAGTCGCACCCTTGAAGTGGTAGCCTGCGAAATCCTGTTCCTTCAGCAGCTTCAGCATGCCGTCGGTGAGCTGGATTTCGTTGCCCGCGCCGCGTTCCTGAGTTTCCAGGATCTTGAAGACTTCCGGCTGCAGGATATAGCGGCCGTTGATGAAGAAGTTGGAAGGAGCCGTGCCCTTGGCCGGCTTTTCAACCATGCCAGTGATGCGGAAGCCCTCGCCGATCGCGTCGCCGACGCCGACAATGCCGTATTTGTGGGCCTGATCGGGAGCACATTCCTCGACAGCGATAATGTTGCCGCCGCTGTGCTCGTAGAGATCTATCATGCCCTTCATGCAGCCCTTTTCACCCTTCATGATCATGTCGGGCAGAAGCAGCGCGAAAGGTTCGTCGCCGACGATCTCGCGGGCGCACCACACGGCGTGGCCGAGGCCGAGCGGCTCCTGCTGACGGGTAAAGCTCACCGTGCCTGCCTTGGGAAGCTGCTGCTGCAACAGGGTGATTTCCGCCTTCTTGGCGCGCTCCTTGAGCGTCTGCTCAAGTTCGAAATGAATATCGAAGTAGTCTTCGATGACATGCTTGTTACGACCGGTAACAAAAACCAGATGTTCAATGCCCGCTTCAAGTGCTTCGTCGACAACGTACTGAATGATTGGCTTATCAACGACAGTCAGCATTTCCTTCGGAACCGCTTTGGTAGCCGGAAGGAACCGCGTTCCCAGTCCCGCGACTGGAAATACTGCCTTACGAACTTTCTTATGCTGAGCCACACCGATCTCCTGTTTTGACTATACCGCTTTTAACTAAACGCTATATCGATTTGAACTAGTATAGAATTGCTACGGTTTTGCAAATGATGACTGTTCCGGCCGCCTATGGTAAAGAATTTGTTGACTCCGTTCCTGTAATTTCGGCGTAGGGCGGACATGACGTACCGCCTTGGCTAAAACTGAAGATGACGGATACGATTGCCGATGACCCAGAAATACGCAAACTCCCTTCGTGGTCTTGCTCTCGCCATCGTTGTTGCAACCGCGGCTGGATTGGCCCCCAATAACGCAAAAGCCGATGCCCGGTTCCAGAAGTGGATCGCGGACTTCTCCCAAACTGCTGCTCAGAGTGGCATCAGTAAGGCAACGTACCAGAAAGCGTTTTCTGGGGTAAGCGAACCAGATCCGACAGTCCTCGAAAAGGCGACCTATCAGCCTGAATTCACATCGAAGATTTGGGACTATGTCGATTCCCGCGTCAACCCCTACACTGTGGAAATCGGCCGCAAGATGGCAGCCAAACACGCCAGGACGCTCGACGCCATCCAGCGCCGCTTCGGCGTCGACAAGTCGATTCTGCTGGCGATCTGGTCGATGGAATCAAATTATGGGGCAGTTCTCGCTAAAGATGAGCGCCTTCACTATGTGCCGCGGGCGCTGGCAACACTTGCCTATGCCGATCCAAAGCGCGGCAAATACGCCAAGAAGCAGTTGATCGCAGCCCTGAAGATCCTGCAGAACGGCGATGTTCCCGCCAAAGAGATGACCGGCTCCTGGGCCGGCGCCATGGGCCATACCCAGTTCATCCCGACAAGCTATCTTCTCTACGCGGTCGATGCGGATGGAAACGGCCATCGCGACATCTGGAATTCCGTGCCCGACGCGCTGGCGACGTCAGCGAATCTTCTGATGAAGAATGGCTGGGATGCCGGCCGAACCTGGGGTTACGAGGTCGCAGTACCGGCATCCGCTGCCCAGCAGGTCGGCAAGACCCGCACGCTCGCGCAGTGGGCGGCACTCGGCCTGAAGCGTCCGAACGGCAAGGCTTTCAAGGATGGTGATACCCGCGCCATGCTGAAGATGCCGGCTGGTGCGAATGGTCCGGGTTTCCTGATGACGGCCAACTTCTTCACCATCAAAAATTACAATGCCTCCGACAGCTATGCACTCGCCGTCGGCCTGCTTGCAGACCAGATTGCCGGCTTTGGCGGCATGCAGCAGCGCTGGCCGCGCCCGGAAGGCGCGCTCGATATTACCGAGAAGTTCGAATTGCAGACGCGCTTGAAGACACTTGGCTATTATAGCGGCGATGTCGACGGCAATTTCGGTTCCGGCTCCAAGGCGGCGATCGCTGCCGTGCAGGAGCGTATCGGCATGCAGGCGGATGGTGAGCCGTCGCTTTCGCTTCTGCACGCGTTGCGACGCTAGAAGCGGCGAAAGTCTGACCTAAATAGTATGGGTGGAGTGGACGGAAAGCCGGTGCCTATGCAAGATGCCCGGCAGATGCGGAACTGCCCCATGACAAGAAAAACTGACCCAACCCGACGGTTTCGCGGGCTTGCGCTTGCCGCGGCCGCGCTTTCTCTTTGCCTTGGCTCGATGGTGCCGGTGCACTATGCCGAGGCACAGGAGACGCGTTACCAGCGCCGCTCCATCCTCGATTTCTTTCTCGGTCGCCGTTACATCGATGATAATCCGCAACCGGAGATGCGTGACCAACCGCGGCGGCGACAGCAACAACGCAAGCGCCCGCCTGCACAAAAGGCTATGACGCCGACCCGCACCATGCCGGTAGCGCCCGCCGAACCCGTGGTTCAGAAGCTGGACGATGCCCAAAAAATCCTGATCGTCGGCGACTTTCTCGCCGGCGGCCTGGGTGACGGCCTCACCGCTGCCTTTGAGGCGTCGCCCGGCGTCGTGGTCGAAGCCCGCAGTAATGTCTCATCCGGCCTCGTGCGCGACGACTATTACAACTGGCCCGGCGAATTGCCGAAGATGATCGACGAGTTGAAGCCGGCAATGGTCGTCATCATGATCGGCGCGAATGACCGTCAACAGATGGTGACCGATGCCGGCAAGGAGAAATTCCGCACCGACGGCTGGTTCAGCGAATATCAGCGCCGTGTGCTCGCCTTCGGCAAGGAGATTACCGGCCGCAAGATTCCGCTGCTCTGGGTCGGACTTCCCGCCTTCGAATCCGATTCGATGACGGCCGATGCCGTGCAGATGAACCAGCTCTACCGCAATCAGGTGGAAAGCATCGGCGGCGAATTCGTCGATATCTGGGATGGCTTCGTGGATGAGAACGGCAAGTTCATCGTCACCGGTTCTGATGTTAACGGCCAGCAGGTACGTCTGCGCACTACCGACGGAATTAACCTGACACAGGCCGGCCGCCGCAAGCTCGCCTTCTACGTGGAAAAACCGGCGCGCCGCATTCTTGGCACCCAGGCAAGCCCCGATCTCGTGCGCCTCGACCCCGGCAACCTGCCGGCGCTGACGCTGCCGACCAATCCCGTCGAACACACGCAGCCGATCAGTCTGTCCGACCCGAACCTCGATGGCGGAGCAGAGCTGCTCGGTGCCGGCAAGACGCCGCCGGTGACACTGACGAAATCGCCGCGTGATCTTTTGGTCGAACAGGGAGAAATGGCGCCTGCGCCCGCAGGCCGTATCGACGACTATCGCATGCCGACGCTGAAGACGACGGCGGAAGTTTCCGTGAAATGAGAAGGGGCCGCTATAGCGTGTGGTGCGGCCCTCGCTCGATGGTCCGGATTTATTTGGCTGTCGCCTGCGGCCAGGTCAGATAGTAGAAGTCGGAGCCGATCTGGCCGAAATAGGCATTGCTGTTGTCGACCTTATCTACATAGTGACCGGCCTGCTTGACGAACGAAGCGTCGTCGCCCCGCTTCAGATGCGCATTGAGGAAGTCGTTCCAGCCACTGGCCTCGATATTGGTGCCGGTCTTGTTGTTCGTATTCGCTTCATCCGGACTTTCGACATTCCAGGCGGTTATGGAAACGCCCTGCGTCGGATCAACGATCGTCAGCGTGCCGTTCTCGAGAGCAGCCAGCATGTCATGCGCCGAGCCATCAGTGCCTTCCTGTTCGACCGCCTCCTCCAGCTGCTGCTTGAGCATCGCCATGAAGGAGGAACTCGTCACATCGGGATTTTCGCTGGCTGTGTCGGTTGTCTCGACCGGCTGGTCATTCTGCGCCGAAAGCGTGTCGAGCAGGCTTGCGAGCGCATTGTTGGAGAGGAGCGACGACGTATCCGGGTCCAAGCCGTAGCTGCTGAGGATAGTTGAGGCACTGGAGGGATCGGTAGCACTCTGACTGCTGTCGTCATCGGAATCCCGAAGATTCTTCAGGGCATATTGGGCTGAGACCAGCCGCGTACTGTCGATTGCGGAAACCATGGTTTGTCCTTTGTAATGGTCCGCGGCAACCATGTCCCTTGCGCCACGGCCAACAGTGAAACGCCTCACGACTGAACGGGCGGGGCAAGTCCGGCAGTCGCCGCAGACCGGTGCGGGCCTGCAAGCATCAGGAAGCTGCAGTTCGGGAATTGCACGAAGCTTGCCTGAAGCCCCGCCGCGTCAAGCGGTCGCACCACGAAAAACTCCGCCGGGATGCGGCGGAGTTTCTTAATCGATTAACTGTTCGAAGTGGATCAGCGCGGCAGAACCGTCGAGCCCATCAATGCTTCGTCGATGGCGCGGGCTGCCTGGCGGCCTTCACGGATTGCCCAGACCACCAGCGACTGACCGCGGCGCACATCGCCTGCCGTCCAGAACTTGTCGACAGAGGTCTTGTAATCGCGATCATTGGCGACAACGTTTGTCGAACCGCGCTTGTCGGTATTGAGCGTCAGCTTGCCGTCGAGTTCCTTCAGCACGCTATCGTTGAACGGGCCGCTGAAACCGATGGCGATGAAAGCCAGATCTGCCTTGATGATGAAGTCCGTTCCCGGAACCGGACGACGACGTTCATCGACCTCGCAGCACTTCACGCCCGTCAGCACGCCGTCTTCGCCGACGAATTCGAGCGTTGCGACCTGGAATTCCCGGATTGCGCCTTCGGCCTGCGAAGAAGAGGTGCGCATCTTCGTTGCCCAGAACGGCCAGACCGCAAGCTTGTCTTCCTTCTCCGGTGGCTGCGGGCGAATGTCGAGTTGGGTCACCTTGACCGCACCCTGACGAAAGGCCGTGCCGACGCAGTCGGATGCCGTATCGCCGCCGCCGACGACGACGATATGCTTGGCGCCGGCGAGAATAGGATCAGATGGCCAACCGGTGCTGTCGATGTTCTCACGGCCCACGCGCTTGTTCTGTTGCACGAGATAGGGCATCGCGTCATGGACGCCTGCAAGATCGGTGCCGGGAATGCCGGCTTCGCGCGGCGTCTCGGAGCCGCCGCAGTAAAGCACGGCATCATGATCCGCCAGCAACTGCTCGACTTTCACGTCGACGCCGACATTGACGCCGCAATGGAAGGTGACGCCTTCGCCCTTCATCTGCTCGACACGACGATCGATGAAGTTCTTCTCCATCTTGAAGTCCGGAATGCCGTAGCGCAGCAGGCCGCCTGGCTTCGTCTCGCGCTCATAGACATGCACATCATGGCCGGCGCGGCCGAGCTGCTGCGCCGCTGCCATGCCGGCCGGACCGGAACCGATGATCGCGACCTTCTTGCCGGTATGAATCGTCGCCGGCTGAGGACGGATGAAGCCGAGTTCATAGGCCTTGTCGGCGATCGCCTGCTCGACGGTCTTGATCGCGACCGGCGTATCCTCGAGGTTCAGCGTACAGGCCTCCTCGCACGGAGCGGGGCAGACGCGGCCGGTGAATTCCGGGAAGTTGTTGGTCGAATGCAGGTTCTGGATCGCCGCTTCCCAATTGTTGTTGTAGACGAGGTCGTTCCAGTCAGGAATCTGGTTATGCACCGGGCAGCCGGTCGGTCCGTGGCAATAGGGAATGCCACAGTCCATGCAACGGGCTGCCTGTTTCTGCACTTCCGGGTCCGACATCGGGATCGTGAATTCGCGGAAATGCCGGATGCGATCCGATGCGGGCTGATACTTCGCTACCTGCCGGTCGATTTCCAGAAACCCTGTTACCTTACCCATATTTTCGTCCCTTACCCTCATGACCGCCTCGCCCGCGGCCAGTTGTGTGTTCAGCCTCGATCGCGGAGGCAGGTTGTTTGTTTTGACCGTCATTCGAACATATCCCCTGATAGACATCCGCGCGGTTGCGCAAGCTTCAAGCTTGCAGCTGATCGTCGTTGAGTCATTGAGATATTTCAGTCACCCGCCACGCGCTTTTGAGGCGTGGCGGATTGTTCGGTGCAATTACTCGGCAGCGATGCCCATCCGGCTGCGCTCCATTTCCTCAAGTGCGCGGCGGTATTCGACCGGCATGACCTTGCGGAATTTCGGGCGATAGTCGGCCCAATGCTCAAGGATTTCCTTGGCGCGGGTGGAGCCCGTGTAGTGCAGATGGTTGGAGATGAGCTGGTAAAGGCGCTCCTCGTCGTGACGTGTCATGTCACCGGAGACGTCGACACGTCCCTTGTGCATGAGGTCGCCGCCGTGGTGGTGCAGCTTCTCCAGCATATCGTCCTCTTCCGGAACCGGCTCCAGCTCGACCATGGCCATGTTGCAGCGGCTGGCGAAATCGCCGGCTTCGTCAAGGACATAGGCCACACCGCCGGACATGCCGGCCGCAAAGTTGCGACCCGTAGCGCCGAGCACGACGACCACACCGCCCGTCATATATTCGCAGCCATGGTCGCCCACGCCTTCGACGACGGTAATCGCGCCGGAGTTACGAACCGCAAAACGCTCGCCCGCCACACCGCGGAAGTAGCACTCGCCTTCGGTCGCGCCGTAGAGCACGGTATTGCCGACGATGATCGAGTTCTCAGCCACGACCCTCGAATTCTCAGGCGGACGGATGATGATCTTGCCGCCTGACAGACCCTTGCCGACATAGTCGTTGCCGTCGCCGATCAGGTTGAAGGTGATGCCGCGCGCCAGGAAGGCGCCGAAGCTCTGACCTGCCGTGCCCCTGAGCGTGACGTTGATCGTGTCTTCCTTCAGGCCACGATGATTGTAGCGCTTGGCCACCTCGCCTGACAGCATGGCGCCGGCCGAACGGTCGACGTTCTTGATGCCGACCTCGAAAGCGACAGGCGTCTTCGAAGCAAGCGCAGGCTGGGCCTTCTCGATCATCTTGCGGTCGAGAATGTCGTCGATCGGGTGCTTCTGGCGCGTCGTCCAGTAGGTCTCTTCCTTCGGTGCGTCGACCTTGTGGAAGATCTTGGTGAAGTCGAGGCCCTTAGCCTTCCAATGCGCCAGCATCTCATCCTTCTCGAGCAATTCGGCAGCGCCGATAATGTCATCGAGCTTGGTGAAGCCGAGGGAGGCCAGAATTTCGCGCACTTCGTTGGCGACGAAGAAGAAGTAGTTGATGACGTGCTCAGGCGTACCCTTGAAGCGCTTGCGCAGGACGGGATCCTGCGTCGCCACACCGACAGGACAGGTGTTGAGGTGGCATTTGCGCATCATGATGCAGCCCGCGGCAATCAGCGGAGCCGTTGCAAAACCGAACTCGTCGGCACCGAGCAACGCGCCGATGATGACGTCGCGGCCGGTCTTCAGACCACCATCGACCTGCAGGGCGATGCGCGAACGCAGGCCGTTCAGCACCAGCGTCTGCTGGGTTTCCGCAAGACCTATTTCCCAAGGGCTGCCGGCATGTTTCAGCGAGGTAAGCGGCGAAGCGCCCGTACCGCCGTCGAAGCCGGATACCGTGATATGGTCTGCGCGCGCCTTGGCAACGCCAGCGGCAACCGTGCCGACGCCGACTTCCGAGACGAGCTTGACCGAGACATCCGAGGTCGGGTTGACGTTTTTCAGGTCGTAGATCAGCTGCGCCAGATCTTCGATCGAGTAGATGTCATGGTGCGGCGGCGGCGAAATCAGGCCGACGCCCGGCGTCGAGTGACGGGTCTTGGCAACGACCGCGTCTACCTTGTGGCCCGGCAACTGGCCGCCTTCGCCGGGCTTGGCGCCCTGCGCAACCTTGATCTGCAGCATGTCGGCATTGACGAGATATTCGGTCGTCACGCCGAAGCGGCCGGAGGCGATCTGCTTGATCGCCGAACGCTCTGGATTCGCCGAACCATCAGGCAAAGGCATGTAGCGGTCGCTTTCTTCACCGCCCTCGCCGGTGTTCGACTTGCCGCCGATCCGGTTCATGGCGATAGCCAGCGTCGTATGCGCCTCGCGGCTGATCGAGCCGAAGGACATGGCGCCGGTTGAGAAGCGCTTGACGATGTCGATCGCGGGCTCGACGCTATCGAGCGATATCGGCTTGCGACCCAGCGCCTCGGCGCTCTTGATCTTGAAGAGACCGCGGATCGTGTTCATACGCAGGGCCGAGTCATTCACCATATCGGCGAATTCGCGGTAACGGTCCTCGGCATTGCCGCGCACCGCATGCTGCAGGGCAGCGACGGCATCCGGCGTCCATGCGTGGCTTTCGCCCCGCATGCGGTAGGCATATTCGCCGCCAATATCGAGCGTGCTGGCCAGGAGCGGGTCACGTCCGAAGGCTGAATTATGGCGAGCCACGGTCTCGCGGGCGATCTCTTCGAGGTTCACGCCTTCGATGGTCGTTGCCGTGCCGAAGAAGTACTTGTCGACGAATTCCGACTGCAGGCCGATAGCATCGAAAATCTGCGCGCCGCAATAGGATTGGTAGGTCGAAATGCCCATCTTGGACATGACCTTGAGGATACCCTTACCGACCGCCTTGATATAGCGGTAGACGACTTCACTGGCGTCCACTTCCTTCGGGAATTCACCCTTGGCATGCATGTCGAGCAGCGTGTCGAAAGCGAGGTAGGGGTTGATCGCTTCCGCGCCGTAACCTGCCAACAGGCAGAAATGATGCACTTCGCGGGGCTCGCCGGTTTCGACGACAAGGCCGACTGAGGTACGCAGTCCCTTGCGGATCAGGTGATGATGCACGGCAGCGGTCGCCAGCAGCGCCGGGATGGCGATACGGTCCGGGCCGACCTGGCGGTCGGACAGCACGATGATGTTGTAGCCACCCTTGACCGCCGCTTCCGCGCGTTCGCAGAGGCGATCAAGCATTTCCGGCATTCCTTCAGCGCCGCGCTCCACATCATAGGTGAAGTCCAGTGTCTTGGTGTCGAAGCGGTCTTCCGTGTGGCCGATCGAGCGGATCTTTTCGAGATCGCCATTGGTCAGGATCGGCTGGCGCACCTCGAGGCGCTTGGCGTTCGCCATACCCTCGTGGTCGAGAATGTTCGGACGCGGCCCGATGAAGGAGACGAGGCTCATGACGAGCTCTTCGCGGATCGGGTCGATCGGCGGGTTCGTCACCTGCGCAAAGTTCTGCTTGAAGTAGGTGTAGAGCAGCTTCGACTTCTCGGACATGGCCGAAATCGGCGTATCAGTGCCCATCGAGCCGATCGCTTCCTGACCCGTCGTCGCCATCGGCGACATCAGGATCCTGGTATCCTCGGTCGTGTAGCCGAAGGCCTGCTGGCGGTCGAGCAACGAGACGTCGCGGCGCAGCGCGCGCGGCTCGACCGGCTTCAGGTCTTCGAGGATGAGCTGTGTACGGTTGAGCCAGCTGCGATAGGGATGCGCGTTTGCAAGCTGCGCCTTCACCTCGTCGTCGGAGATGATGCGGCCTTCTTCCATGTCGATCAGTAGCATCTTGCCCGGCTGCAGGCGCCACTTCTGGATGATGCTCTCTTCCGGAACCGGCAGCGTGCCGGCTTCAGAGGCGAGAATAACCCGGTCGTCATCGGTGACGAGATAGCGGGCCGGACGCAGGCCGTTGCGGTCGAGCGTCGCGCCGATCTGCTTGCCATCGGTGAAGGCAACGGCAGCCGGTCCATCCCACGGCTCCATGAGGGCGGCATGGTATTCGTAGAATGCCTTGCGCTCGGGCGACATGGACTGGTTGCCGGCCCAGGCCTCCGGGATGAGCATCATCACGGCATGGGACAACGAGTAGCCGCCGCGCAAAAGGAATTCGAGCGCGTTGTCGAAGCAGGCCGTGTCCGACTGGCCTTCATAAGAAATCGGCCAAAGCTTGGAGATGTCCTCGCCGAAGAGCGGAGAGGAGACAGAGGCCTGGCGTGCTGCCATCCAGTTGACGTTACCGCGCAGCGTGTTGATCTCGCCGTTATGTGCGACCATGCGGTACGGATGTGCGAGCTTCCAGGACGGGAAGGTGTTGGTCGAGAAACGCTGATGCACGAGGGCGACGGCGCTTTCGAAGCGCGGGTCCGACAGGTCCTTATAATAGGCGCCGACCTGGTAGGCCAGGAACATGCCCTTGTAGACAACGGTCGTGCTCGACAGCGACACCGGATAGAAGTTGCTCTCCTCGCCGTCGAACTCATCATAGATACGGTTGGAGATCACCTTGCGCAGGGTGAAGAGCCTGCGCTCGAACTCGTCGTTCGTCGCAGCATCCTTGCCCGCACCGATAAAGACTTGAACGTGATGCGGTTCAGTCGCGGCAATCGCCGGCGCCTTGGAGAGCGAGGAATTATCGACCGGTACGTCGCGGAAACCGATGAAGACCTGGCCTTCCTCGGTAATGACGTCCTTGATCACCTTCTTGAAATGCTCGATCTGCTTTTCATCGCGCGGCAGGAAGATATGGCCGACGCCATACTCGCCGGCCTTCGGCAGGGTGATGCCCTGCTGAGCCATTTCCTCGCGGAAAAAGCGGTCGGGAATCTGCACGAGAATGCCCGCGCCGTCGCCCATCAGCGGATCGGCGCCGACGGCACCGCGGTGCGTCAGGTTTTCGAGGATGAAGAGACCGTCCTTGATAATCTGGTGCGACTTCTGACCCTTCATATGCGCGACGAAGCCGACGCCRCAGGCGTCATGCTCATTGCGCGGATCGTAAAGCCCCTGTTTTTTCGGCAGGCCGGAGGCGGATTTACGCGTATTGGCCGTTGCGCGCACGTCTGCTGCTGCGAACTGGTCAATACCCGTGGATGGCGTCATCTTCGTCATCGTTTTTCCTCCTGTCGAAGCCCGCGGGGCTGCGGGCGGCTTTTTGTCGCGCTCCGCACCCTGAAGATAGGTCCGGCGCGTGACAGCGCTGTTGCATTGTGAAGATCCGATCGCAGACAACTGCTTCTCAAGGAAAGCAAACCGTCGCGTTCCGCGCCTGCCATTCGCCTCCGCGCGCCGCCATGTGAAGGCTTTGGCGCTCGAAAGAACTATAGCGTGAAAGCCGCTCTGTGCCAGGGCTTTCGGCGCCTCTTCGGCCGGGAAGGCCAAAATAGGACAGCAACCCTGTCCTAGTTCATCAGCTCAATGCCAGAAACAGTTCCTCTTCGCAAGAGTGTCCTCTTAAAAAAACGTCAATTTACGACGGAAGATTGCCAAATCAGCGAAAAGCGCGACATAAAATTACACAACACTGCATTATTTTGTTTATTGATTGCGCAGTTCAATTTCTGTGATGCATCCCGACTTCCGCCCTTGATCCTGTTAAGCTTTGGCGTAATGTCCCCGTCCGAACCTCCTGCCCCATCTTTCCAATGGTTTCTCCCATGTTTTTTGCTTCCGATAACTGGGCTGGCGCCCATAAATCCATTGCCGAGCGCCTGTTGGCTGAATCCCCCGGATACGCTGCCGCCTATGGCAATAGCGACCTCGACAAAAAGGTGGAAGCTCGCTTCTCTGAAATCTTCGAGCGTGAGGTCTCGGTCTTCTTCGTGGCGACAGGCACAGCCGCCAACTCGCTCTCGCTCGCGAGCGTACAGCGCCCCGGCGGCATCACTTTCTGCCATCAGGAAGCCCATGCGATCCAGGACGAATGCGGCGCCCCCGAGTTCTTCTCCGGTTCTTCTCGGCTGATGCCGGTCGCCGGCGATTTCGGCAAGATCGACCCGGCCGCACTCTCCGCAAAGATTGCCGCCTTCCCCGAGGATGCCGTCCATCACGGCCGCGCCAGCGCTGTTACCATTACCCAGGCGACCGAAATCGGCACTGTCTACTCGCTGCCGGAAATCGGCGAAATTTCCGCCATCGCCAGGAAGCGCAATCTGCCTCTGCACATGGATGGCGCCCGCTTCGCCAATGCGCTCGTCGCACTGAACGCAACGCCTGCCGAAATGACATGGAAACGTGGCGTCGACATCCTCTCCTTTGGCGGCACCAAGAACGGCTGCTGGTGCGCGGAAGCGATCGTCTTCTTCAATCCGGATCAGGCGAAGCAAATGCCCTTCATCCGCAAGCGCGCCGCCCAGCTCTTCTCCAAGTCGCGCTTCATCTCCGCCCAGTTCGATGCCTATTTCGAAAACGGCCTTTGGCTCGATCTCGCCCGCCACTCCAACGGCATGGCCGACGGTCTGCGCGCCGGTATCGGGGCCAGCAACTCGGCTCGGCTCGTTTGGCCGACCGCTTCAAACGAAGTTTTCGCAGTCATTCAGAAATCAGCAGCAAAGACGGCTGAGGACAAAGGCGCAAAATTCTACGAGTGGCCGATCCCGGCCGGCATGCCGGACCTCGCTTCGGAGAGCGAAACGCTGGTCCGTCTCGTCACCAGCTTTGCAACGACCGAAGCCGATGTCGACGGCTTCCTGAAGTGCCTCTCTGCCTGATTTCGCAACTGCCGGAACGCTTGTCCGAAAGAGCCTGTGTTCCGGCCGCTACTGCGGTCCGCGCCACCAGTGCGTTTTTGTCGTAGAGTTCTGATTTCGAAAAATAAAATCCCGCCCGCTCCGGCGGGATTTGATTGAAGGTGTTCAGGCCGACCGCAAACCCCTGACCTTCTTCAAAATATCATCGGAAAGTGCCGCCACGAGCGCCTGATCGGCCCCCTTTCGCGGTACGAGTACAAATTCCACATCCTCCAGCACCGGCAATCTGCCAGAGGCGATTTCCTTCAATCCCGCGGGCGCCATGCTGCGCGGCTGGACGAGCACTCCCATGCCGGCACGCGCAGCAGCCGTCAGCCCGCTCAAACTCCCGCAGGTGCAAACGATGCGCCAGGCTACGCCGTGACGGCCGAGTGCTTCCAGTGCAATGGCACGCGTGACGCTCGGCGGCGGGAAAGCGATCAAGGGAAGCGGACCGGATGCAAGTACATGCTCCGGATCACGCGCCAACCACACCAGCGGCTCGCGATAGACCAGCCGCCCGTGCACGTCACCAAGCCGCCGCTTGGCAAGTACGAGGTCGATCGCTTCCGCATCCTGCATTTCATAGAGCACGCCCGACAGCGCGACCGTCAATTCCAGATCGACCGAGGGATGTGAACGCACGAAGTCTTCCAGAACCGCCGGCAATTGGCTTGTCACGAAATCCTCGGAGACGCCCAACCGCAGGCGTCCGCGCAGGCTGCCGCTCCTGAACAGCGACTGTACCTGCCCTTCGATCGACAGCATGGCGCGGGCATGCGAAAGCAAGGCCTCGCCATCACCGGTCAGCACGACCTTGTGCGTATCGCGCTCCAGCAGCCGGCGCCCGAGCGAGGTTTCCAGCCTTTGTATGTGCTGACTGACTGTCGATTGTCCGAGCTCCAGCCTTTCGGCGGCAAGCGTGAAGCTGCCCATTTGCTCGACGGTGACGAAACTGCGAAGCTGCGAAAGGTCGAGCATGAGGATGATCCAGATTTGTAATAACTGTTATTCCTTGCATCCTGGATCATAATGAGCGACAAAACAATGACTCATTTATCCAGCGAGACTGTCATGCGCCGCTTTTTGCCCGATACCTTCACGATCCTGCTCGTCTGCACCGTCATACTCGCCTCGATCTTCCCGGCGAGCGGCACGTTCGCCGGCTGGTTTGGCGTGGCGACCGATTTCGCGATCGCGCTGCTGTTCTTCCTGCATGGCGCACGCCTCTCTCGTGATGTCGTCATCGCCGGCCTGCTGCATTGGCGTCTACATTTGATCATCCTGCTGACGACCTTCGGCATCTTCCCGATTCTTGGCCTGGCGATGGGCTTCATTCCGAATTCGATCCTGCCGCAGCCGCTTTATTTCGGCATTCTCTTCCTCTGCGTGCTGCCGTCGACGGTGCAGTCCTCGATCGCCTTCACCTCGATGGCCGGCGGCAACGTGCCGGCGGCGATCTGCTCGGCTTCGGCCTCCAACATCTTCGGCATGTTCCTGACGCCGCTGCTCGTCGGCCTGCTCTTCTCGGTCGGCGGCCATGGCGGCTTTTCCTTCGATGCACTCGAACAGATCCTGCTCCAGCTTCTGGCCCCCTTCGTCGTAGGCCAGATCCTCCAGCCCTGGATCGGCGAATGGATCCGCTCGAAGAAGAAGATTCTCATGCCCGTCGATCGCGGCTCCATCCTGATGGTCGTCTATCTGGCCTTCTCGACGGCGGTTGTCGAAGGACTGTGGCATACCTTCACGATAGCCGACATCGCCGCCGTCATCATCGCCGACATGGTGCTGCTGGCCGTCGTTTTGATCATCACCATGTATGGCAGCCGCTGGCTGGGCTTCAACAAGGCCGATGAAATCACCATCACCTTCTGCGGCTCGAAGAAGAGCCTCGCAAGCGGCGTTCCGATGGCAAACGTCATCTTCGCCGGCCAGTCGATTGGGGCAATCGTGCTGCCGCTGATGCTCTTCCATCAGATCCAGCTGATGGTCTGCGCCGTTATCGCCCAGAAATATGCAGCCGCTGCAGCGCGCCGGGCCACCGAAAAGCAGTTGGAAGAAGCCGCCAGCCCGGCCTGACCCCAGCCAAAGGCCTCCTCCAACAAACACAAAGACAAACAAAAACGGCGCCCTCTCGGGCGCCGTTCGCGTCTGATCCGTTAAATCGGATTAGCTGTTGACGACCTGCGCTTCGATGGCCTTCGGAGTATCGACCGGCTCAGCAGCAATAGCAATCTTGCGGGGCTTCAGAGCCTCCGGGATGCTCCGCAGAAGGTCGATGTGCAGGAGGCCGTTCTTCAGCGAAGCGGCGGTCACTTCGACATGATCGGCAAGCTGGAAGCGGCGCTCGAAGGCGCGCTTTGCGATGCCGCGATACAGGAACTCGCTACCATCGGCATTTTCTTCACGCTTTTCACCCTTCACGATGAGCGCGTGGGCATGCGATTCAATGGAGAGTTCGGTTTCATCAAAGCCGGCAACGGCCATCGTGATGCGATAGGTGTTCTCACCGGTCCGCTCGATATTGTACGGCGGATAACTCGGAACCTGCTCCGGCTGGGAGAGGCTGTCGAGCATGGTAAAGAGACGGTCGAAACCGACAGTGGAACGATAAAGGGGAGAGAAGTCTACGTGACGCATGATGTCCTCCTAGGGAAGCGACGTGTTGCGATATCATGCCCTGAAACCCCACTCTTGGCGGCTTCGGGACGGTTGCGCGGACCCTTCTGGCGTCCGCAAAGTTCAGATGGGGATGGCTTTCTGAGACTTCAAGGCCTTCTTCAAAGCACCCGCATTGCTCCGTGAACCCTGTATGAACGACGGGTTCGGCAAAGGTTCAGGCGCTGAGGTCCAGAGATAAAACATCGGGTGACACTAGCCCGAAGGTTGAAGTGTATCGTCCCTTCTTCTTCAGCCTAAATTCGGCCGGCCAAGGGCTCCCTCAGCTCCGCCGGCCTCTTTTCTTCAGGCATAAAGCTCTGCAAACTGATCCTGCGTCGCATCCAGCCTGTCAGCCGCGGCATCCTGATGACTGAGCATGAGAGCGCTGATGATGCGCGACAACGCGGCTGAATCGCTGCTCGAAAATATCGAAAAAGGACTGCCGCTCTCCTTGCCGCCGCTGTTTGAGGGCGGCACTTCGGCAACGATGGAACCGCCGCCCGGCAGCTTCGTGCTGATCGTGAACCCCGCTGCCGGAAAGGCGTCGCGGTTATCAATGATCATCTGCTCGAGCGCGAGAAACTGGCCATTTTCCGGTGAGATGCCGGAATTCTGCGGCATTGCCATGAGTGCAGCATATTCCCGCGCGAAAGCTGCCTGTGACTTCGGATTGTCGCTGAAAAGCTTCAGGATCGCCAGATGCGCTTCCGGCGGATCGATATCGAGATAATCCGACTGTAGATAGTCGAGAACGGACTCCGGCCGCTCCGGACCGGTTGATTGGCGGACGCCGGAATTGACAGACCCGACGGAAGAAACCGAATTCATGGCCAGCCTCCCGGCGCCCCAATCTTCAGTCATGAACGTGCGGATAACCGGCCTCATGCCGGAACAAATCTTTCGTTCGCACTAACCATAGCGTGTCTCTGCTTTCGCGAAGCTTGCCATATAGAAAGATCTTAATGTATTATAGTTAGCTTATATTAAGCGGCAATTTGGCGGTTGATTTTCCTGGCCCCTGCGGTATCCCCTAGTATATCTCTCACGCGAAGAAACATTCTGCCTATGGAACAGGTTCTTTACTCGACCCCAGACAATCCGACGCCGGAGAACCGCACCGAAGGTTTTTTCGAGACCCACGACGGCCATAGGTTGCGTTACGCCGTCTTCCGGTCGCAGACACCGATCGCCCATGGAACGGTGGTCCTCCTGCACGGGCGCAGCGAATGCATCGAAAAGTATTTCGAGACGATCCGCGATCTCACCGCCAAGGGCCTCTGGGTCGCGACCTTCGACCTGCGCGGCCAGGGCGGCTCGCCCAGGCTGATCAAGAAGCGCAACCATGGCCACATCCGCCGCTTTGCGGATTACGAGCGTGACCTCGATACCTTCCTCGAGAAGGTCGTGCTGCCGGATACGCGCCTGCCCTTCTATCTGCTTGCCCATTCCACCGGCGCGCTGATCGCCCTTTCCGCCGCCCCCTACCTTTCGACACGCATCGAGCGCATGGTGCTTTCGGCACCCTTCCTCGGCCTCAGCGGGCAATCTGCGTCTGAGGGTGTCATCCGGACGATTTCGGCCGCGCTCTGCGCCATCGGCCTCGGCGGCCTGCCGCTCGGAAAAATGAAGGAGCTGCAATTCCCCGATAATCTGCTTACGTCGGACGAAACGCGCTTCGAGCGCAACATTGCCGTGGTGAAGTCACATCCGGAACTTGCGCTGGGAGCGCCGACTGCGCGGTGGATGCATGAGTGCATGAAGGCGATCGATCGGGTGACGGAGCCCTACCATCTCTTTTCGATCACCATCCCCTCTGTCGTCATCGCACCGACACGCGATGGCCTGGTGCCTTATACGGCGCAGGAGCGGCTTTCGCGCTACTTCCGCGCCGGTCAGCTCGTGCCGATCAATGGCGCCCGCCACGAGATATTCCAGGAAAGGGATATGTATCGCACCGCAGCCCTTGCCGCCTTTAACGCCTTCATTCCCGGTAGCGATGCCGAAGCGACCGAGGAAGTGACGGCGATCGGCGTCTGAAGCTGCGATTTTACGCATGTCGTTATCGCAAGACCGCTGCACACTTTTGCGCGACATGCTTTAGCGCTGGAGAATGGCGATCGCCTCCTCGTAGACCGTCCTGCTGCCGGCAGCGATGATCGAGCCGCCGTTTTCCGGCCGCCCGCCATCCCAGGTGGTCATGATGCCGCCGGCGCCCTCGATAACGGGGATGATCCCGCCGACATCATAGGGCTTGAGGTTGTTTTCGATGACGAGATCGACATGGCCTGCCGCCAGCAGTGCGTAGGCGTAACAATCGCAGCCGTACCGGAAGAGCCGAACCTGGCTTTCGATCTCCCGATACTTCTCCATTTCCTCGCCAACGAAGAGATGCGGCGAGGTGGTGAAAAGGATGGCTTTGGACACCGTTCCGCAATCGCGTACCTGCAGCCGGCGCTCGCCTTCGGGCCCGCTATAAGTCGAACCATTCTCGTCGCCGAAATAACGCTCGCCGGTGAAGGGTTGTTCGATCATGCCGGCAACCGCCCGGCCGTTCTTCTGCAGGCCGATCAGCGTTCCCCAGACCGGGACGCCGGAGATGAAGGCGCGCGTGCCGTCGATCGGGTCGATCACCCACACATGTTCTCGGTCAAGGCCGACACTGCCGTGCTCTTCGCCCAAAATACCGTGTTCGGGGAAATGCGCCTCGATCAGCGCGCGAATGGCCGTCTCCGCCGCCCTGTCGCCTTCCGTGACGGGATCAAAACCCGATGACAGCTTGTTGGTCACATCGATGCTGGAGCGAAATCGCGGCAGGGTTTCCGCCTTGGCAGCTTCGGCGAGACGGTTGAAGAACGCACGGTCAGGAAGCATGGAGAAATCCATATAGCTGGCGGGAGATGGCGTTTTTCATAGCGAAAAACCGGTGGAATGCAAATGCAACAGGCAATTTCCGGTTGGCTGCCTAAAGATTTTGCAGCGCAATATATTGCTTGACATTTGTGCAATGCAGCAGTAGTTTCCGACCTACAGTCTTCTGACTGTAAATACCCTCCTTGGGTGTTTCCTCCCTAGACTTAGCCGCGCTGACAAAGCGCGGTTTTTTTTGATCTGAAAGCAGGAGTTACTCGGCTGCAAGCGCCCGGTGGTCGCCAGCGAACTTCTCGACATAGTCAGCCATCTGCTGCATGAAGGATGTAATCGCCGTTACGACGGTGGAAAAATCGGAACGCCTCTCCAATGTCACTTCGTCGACATAGATCGAGCGATTCACTTCGATCTGCAACGCATGAAGCCCGCGTGACGGGCGGCCGTAGTGCTCGGTGATGAAACCGCCGGCATAGGGTTTGTTGCGGATCGCCGCAAAACCCATTTCCTCAAGGATACCAATCGCCGTGCGCGACAGCTCAGCCGAAGCGCTGGTGCCGTAACGGTCGCCGATGATGAAATCGGGCCGCGCATTGCTGCCGGCAACGCGCACATTACCCGGCATGGAATGGCAGTCGATCAGAACACCGAAACCAAACTGCACATGCGTGCGCGCAATCAGCCGCCTCAGCGTCGAGTGATAGGGCTTGTAGACGCTTTCGACACGTTCCAGCCCTTCCTGAACGGGCAGCCGGCGTGCATAAATTTCCATATTCTCGGCCACGATGCGCGGGATGGTGCCGAGTCCACCCGCAACCCTTAGCGAGTTGATATTCGCATAGGGCGGCAGCAACCCGTCGAACATGCGCGGATCGAGTTCATAGGGCTCGCGATTGACGTCGAGATAGGCGCGCGGGAAATTCGCAAGCAACAGCGGCGCGCCGAGATCCACAGCCGCGCCGAACAACTCATCGACATAGTGGTCTTCGGAACGGCGTATCGAGATACCTTCCAGCCGGGACTGCGCGATGAATTCCGGTGGATAAATACGGCCGCTGTGAGGGGAGTTGTAGACGAAGGGAATGGTCTGCGACACGGGCTCATGCACTTCAAAAAGCTCGTATTCGCGTATTTCCGGCACTTTCTGCCCTCTTTACCATGTCATCAAGTGGCTGTGACGACCATGTTGCCAGTTGCCTGCCCTTAAGTCCATACTACATACAGGGGATAGCAGTCGCGGCTAGGGCGATTTCACCGGTTGTTTACCGGGCGAAGTCTAGTGTAGATGGCTGGTATCTCATAAAACATCAGTGATCAGCGGTCCGGATTAATGACTCAGAAGATACTTCTCGCCGAAGACGACAACGACATGCGCCGCTTCCTCGTGAAGGCGCTCGAAAAGGCCGGATACAAGGTCCTTTCCTACGACAACGGCGCTAGCGCTTATGACCGCCTGCGTGAGGAGCCCTTCTCGCTGTTGCTGACCGACATCGTCATGCCGGAAATGGACGGCATCGAGCTGGCACGCCGCGCGACCGAACTCGATCCGGACCTGAAGGTGATGTTCATCACCGGCTTTGCGGCCGTTGCATTGAACCCTGATTCGAAGGCGCCGAAGGATGCGAAGGTCCTTTCCAAGCCTTTCCACCTGCGCGATCTCGTGGACGAGGTCAACAAGATGCTTGCCGCATAAGGCTTCTTGGCGGCTCGTCACAAAACTTCAAAAAAGCCTATTGACGGCTCCGGAGGTTTTGTGATCTATGCGCCGCCATCGGATGGGCGTGTAGCTCAGCGGGAGAGCACTACGTTGACATCGTAGGGGTCACAGGTTCAATCCCTGTCACGCCCACCATCCTAATTTGCTGAAAAGCAAGGCCTTTCGAGAAATCGAGAGGCCTTTTTCATTTTGGCGATTTGCGGCTCGCAAATCATCTCACGCCTGCGCAGCATTGCAATTCAATCACAAAGCAGTCCTGCAGACTTCCCCCGAGGGAAGGCTTGACCAACCGGTTGCAATGTTGTTTCGCTCTCCCTCATTGGGGGTGCGCATGAAAATCACTGTTGGATTGATATTGCTGTTGGTGCTGAGCTCGAGCCCGGCTTCCGCAAAGGAAGATATGAAGTTCCGCACGCTGATGGAAAGCAAGCAGACGAGTGTCGTCGAAATGCTGATCGGCGCAGCTGGACTGACACTCTTATTTGTGAACGACGAACTCAAGGATGCAGGCCAACCGCGGCTATACTGCCCACCGCGGGACCGCGCGATTTCAAACGCCGAATATGTTGCCATTGTGAAGAAATATCTGGAAATGCACCCAGATACCGGCGAGGAAACATTCCAGGTTTATCCCTACGTCCTGCTCACGTCGCTCAAGCGAATGTATCCCTGCTGACAGGAGATAAGAGGTCGCACCGAAACCAAATTCAGACACAGAGCCGTGCCATGCGCGATAATGGACCTGAGGCACTGATTCGCCTCGTCAGGACATGGGGTTCGAATCGAAATGAAATTATCAGCGCTTGGCATCGCCGCCTTCTCCACTCTCGCTTTTGCGGCGGCAGCGCAGGGGGAGGACAATTTTCCGGGCGCGCCGGGCGTCATCGCACTCTCCGGTAAATGTCAGAAGCTCGTCGTCGCCAAATTCGATGCCACGAAGGGCTGCAAGGGAGAGCTTGCAAGCGTTACACTGGTCAACGGCACAGTGACCTTCATCTTCACCTCTGAAGGCAAGCTGCTGGGCTTCCAGGGCGATGGAAAGGGCATCAAGCCTGCATCCAATGGCAACGCCCGCCTGCCCCTCAGCCTCGTCACCACTGGCGTCGGCAACAAGATGACGGGTGAAGTGAAGGTTGCCGGCTTCTGCACCTTCGGCAACCCCTATGCCGGCAAGCCGATAGCCATCGAATGCACGGCGGAAAGCAAGGATTCGGCCTTTACGGGCAGCTTCCGCACCAGTGGCAAGGCGCCGGCACGGAAAAATGGTGGAAAATAAGAGATCGTTGGACTGACGGCCTCAGGCGCACCAGGAGCCTGAGGCAGATCCCGGCTTCCTCGCCAAGCCCTCGTTGATAAGGCGCATACCGAAGGAGCGTCCGTCGCGCGAAATGACGCGCGGTGCACCCCGGTCATCCGACTTGCCGGCGGCATCCATGTTGAACGGACCTGCATTCAGCAGCGCGAGCAGCCGTGATTTGGCGGCAAAGGCGATCTTCCGTTCGTCTTCGCAGCGCGCGCGGTCGACATCCGGGCTCACCATATCGGCGACGACGATCTTCTCACCCTTGTACCAGAAGGTGCCGGCATCGCCGACGCAGTTGATATGCTCGCCCTGCCCGCAATATCCGAAAGCAGCCTTGGCGGTTTCCGAAGCGGCCGGGGAAATGGAGGCTGGCACGATCTTCGCCGTCGGCACTGGAGCGGAGGAGGTGAAGGGGATTGCAGCGGGTGGCACAGGATCGTTTGTCTGCCGCGGCTTGGCGGCAGGTGCCGCAACGGCAACCTGCTTCGGCGCCTCCTTGGCTGCCTGCGGTTTGGCATCGGCCGTATCGCGGACGATTGCAGCCGGCGCCTTGCCGAGCATCGGGCGGATGTTATTCCAGTTGTCGTAGGCGGCAATAGTACCCACCGCAGCGAGGCCGATCACCATCCAAGGCAGAGCGCCGCCGGAGGATGCGGTGTTCTTTCTTCTTGCCGGCGCCTTGCGGCGGCCGCGTGTCGCTGTCTTGGCCATCGATCCGATTCCCTTGAATGGGCCGGATTATCGCTGCTCAATCCTTTCGGAAAGGTTGGCAAGGCATAGCCCAGGATCGGTTTCCCAAGCAGGAATCCACCGGAAACGAAAACGCCCGGCACCGGGCCGGGCGTATCATTCAAACTCTGCTATGTGCTCAGCAGCCTTGCGCTGCCGAAGGTACAACAGCGGGTTTTGCAGTTTGTCCACTCGGCGGCACGGATGGCGTTTGGCGCTTGCCGACATCGATCCGGCGTTCGGCCGCTTCGCGCACGGCCTGCCACTCATTTTCGTGCTGGATGAAGATATCGCGCGGCACAAGGTTGATCGTCATTCGTATCTCACTGGCTTGTCGGTTGCGGAACTGGTTTTCAGCGAACGGGCTTAGCGACGTTGGGATCGTCGCTCTTGATATCAGGCCCACCCCTGGAGAGGTCGCTGCCGGTCACGTGCGCCGGCACGTGAATGTCGTGGAGAACCCCCGGCGTCAACGTCAGATCCACCTGATGCGGAGGCAGAACCTGTGCCTTCTGCATACGGTTGGGTTTCGCCCGCTTCATGCGGTCGGAGGCTTCCGTGCGCTTATCGGGAACATGGGTCGAATTATGCATCATCGCCCTCCTTTAAGAGTATCTGAGATGTTTTCATCGGCTCAGCCAGATCGTAACGAGCGAGGGACCGCATGGTTCCAAAGAAATCGCCAACTCTGCTCGAACGGGCATCTTGACTGGCGCCGTAACATCACTACCTAGTGATGCACCCGCCGCCTCATCCAGACATCGGCTGCGGGGGAACCCTGGTGCCGGGCCCCTCTGGCGAGAGTTTTTACGGCGCTCTCGTGATGTCGGTACCGCCTGCAAATCAGCCGGCGGATTTTTCATCGATGAAAAAACTCACCATGCCAAACGCGCATGCCCTTGATGGTATGCGGTTTTCTGCTTTCACCATCTCTTCAGAAACGGTTTGCGGCTGCGAGGTGCAGCCATGAACCAGCTTCAATCCCAAAAATCCTCGCTCGGCTATTTCCGCTGGGCCTTTATCGTCACCGCGCTCGGCCTCGCGCTCGGCGCATTCCTCGGCTGGCAGTCGACAGGCACGCTGGGTGGCATGGCCACCATCTTCTTCATCTGCGCCGTGCTGGCCGTTCTGGAGATTTCGCTCTCCTTCGACAATGCCATCGTCAATGCCAACAAACTCAAGGAAATGACCCCTGTCTGGCAGCAGCGCTTCCTGACATGGGGTATCGTCATTGCCGTTTTCGGCATGCGCATCGTCTTTCCGCTGGCAATTGTCGCCATCGCGGCAAAGATAGGCCCATGGGAAGCACTCGTACTGGCGGCGCGTGAACCGGCCGAATATGCCCGCATCATGAACGACGCGCATCTGCCGATCGCAGCCTTCGGCGGCACCTTCCTGATGATGGTCGGCCTCTCCTACTTCTTCAACCAGGAGAAGGAAGTCCACTGGATCGGCTCGCTGGAGCGGATGATGGCGCGTTCGGCCGCCGTCAAGGGCATCGAGATCGCCTTCGTGCTCCTGCTCATCCTGCTGTTCTCCTATCTCCTGGAAGGCGAAGACGCGACCACCTTCGTCTACTGCGCCATCTACGGTCTCGTGACCTTCCTGGTGGTTGAAGTCATCGGCGGTCTTCTCGATGCTTCGCAGCGTGCGATGAGTGAGGCGGCAAAAGGCGGCCTCGGCGCTTTCATCTATTTGGAAGTTCTGGATGCCAGTTTCTCCTTCGACGGCGTCATCGGCGCTTTCGCGCTGACGCAGAACCTGTTCATCATCGCCATCGGCCTTGGCATCGGCGCCATGTACGTACGCTCCATGACGATCATGCTGGTGGAAAAGGGAACGCTTGCCGAATACCGCTATCTGGAACACGGCGCCTTCTACGCCATCCTGATCCTCTCGGTGATCATGTATGTGCAGACCTTGACGCACATTCCTGAAGTCATCACCGGTCTTGGCGGCGCGGCGCTCATCGGCATCTCGCTCTGGTCCTCGATCCGCTACAACAGGCAGGAACGTCAGAAAGAAGCTGATGTCCCCGAGCGGGAGCGCCTGCACGCCTGATAGTCAAAAAGCCGCGGCGGTCTGGCGCTGCGGCTCGCATAGTCTCAAAAAACAAAGCCCGCGACCAACGGTTGCGGGCTCATTCATTCAATAGATACTTTGATATTCAATCTATGCATTCGCCGCGTCTTACCGGATGACACGGCCGAAGCTTACCGGATCGATACCAAGCTCCTGCAGGTCACGGGCGCGCGGCTTGCGGCCACCTTCGACAGCGGCGCTGACTGCGTTCGCGGCACCGAGCGCTGCAAAGGCACGGGCCAGAAAACCATTGTGGATCGACTTTCTGAAAGCGGACATCTTCTTTTCCTCTCGCTCTTTGGTTGACCCCCTATAGATGGGGGAAGCTGCATGCACCTACAACGCGCAGGAAATCACCGCAGCTATGCAAAAAGCGCATATTTCTTTCGCCGGCGAAAGAACAGAACTCAGCGATGTGGAAAATTTCTTTTATAATTCCCACACTTACGGGGCATGGATTTCCAGATGCCGACAAAAAGTGACAAATCACAAAGAAAAGGCCGGCCATGTCGCCACGGCCGGCCTGAATTAGGGGTCAGGTTGTCTTTTTGGTTTAGTCTTCATTTGCCGCGAGCTGCGAGAGAACCTGGCCGCGGCCCCGCAATCTCAGGATCAGCGGAATCAGGAAGGCCGCAGCCGCGACGATCAGCAGTCCGCAGGCGATGGGTGACATGACGAGCGTGGTCACATCACCCTGGCTGATCGAGAGCGCTCTGCGAAGCTGCTGCTCTGCCAGAGGCCCAAGAATGAGGCCGACGACGGCAGGCGCGATCGGATAGCCGAAGATGCGCATGACATAGCCGAGCACACCGAAAGCGAGCAGCATGCCGAGTTCGAAAACCGACGGGTTTGCACCAATGGTGCCGAGTGTCGCAAACAGTAGGATGCCGGCATAAAGCCACGGCTTCGGAACCGTCAGCAGGCGAACCCAGAGGCCGATCATCGGTAGGTTCAGCACCAGGAGCATCGCATTGGCGATGAGCAGACTGGCGATGAGACCCCAGACGAGCTGCGGGTTGGTTGCAAAAAGCAGCGGACCCGGCTGCAGACCATATTGCTGGAAGCCGGCGAGCATGATCGCCGCCGTCGCAGACGTCGGCAGGCCGAGCGTCAGCAACGGCACCAGCGTGCCGGCGGCAGAGGCATTGTTGGCAGCCTCCGGACCGGCAACGCCTTCGATGGCGCCATGGCCGAACTCCTCGGGGTTCTTCGACAGCCGCTTTTCCGTGGCATAGGAGAGGAACGTGCCGATTTCCGCACCGCCCGCCGGCATGGCGCCGATGGGGAAGCCGATGAGCGTGCCGCGCAGCCACGGCTTCCAGGAACGCGCCCAGTCCTGTGCGTTCATCCAGAGCGAGCCACGGACCGCTTCCACCTTGTCCTCGCCGCGATTGCCCTGGGCGGCGATGTATAGCGTCTCGCCGATGGCAAACATCGCAACAGCCAGCGTCGTCACCTCAATACCGTCGAGCAGGTCGGGAATGCCGAAGGAAAGGCGAGCCTGGCCCGTCTGCTGGTCGATGCCGACCATGGCAAGCGCAAAGCCGATGAAGAGCGACGTGAGACCGCGTAGCGCCGAATCCCCGAAGGCCGAGGAGACGGTGACGAAGGCAAGCACCATCAGCGCGAAATATTCGCGCGGACCGAACACCAGCGCCAGCTTGACGATATAGGGTGCGATGAAGGCAAGGCCGAGCGTGGCAATGAGACCGGCCACGAAAGAACCGATGGCCGCCGTCGCCAGCGCCGGTCCGCCGCGGCCTGCACGCGCCATCTTGTTGCCCTCGAGCGCCGTGACGATCGAGGCGCTTTCGCCTGGCGTGTTCAGGAGGATAGAGGTGGTCGAGCCGCCATACATGCCACCGTAATAGATGCCGGCAAACATGATGAGTGAGCCGCCCGGATCGAGCTTATAGGTGGCGGGCAAGAGCAGCGCCACGGTCAGCGCCGGGCCGATACCCGGCAGTACGCCGACTGCTGTGCCAAGGGTCACGCCGATGAAGGCATAGAGCAGGTTGATCGGCTGCGCAGCAACCAGAATGCCCTGCCAGAGGAATTCGAATGTGCTCATGGTTTTATCCCAAGCGGCGGCTCCTGAGGGGGTACAGGACCGTCCGCGCAAAAAGCAAAGGAACTGATGGCGCCCTGCGCGAGGCGAGCGCTATCAGAAGAACAGGTGTTCGAGCGGACCTGCCGGCAGCGTAAGCTGCAGAAGCTGCGAGAAGATCGCCCAGACGATGAAGCTCATGATGATGCCGACCGGCAGCGAGAACCAGATCTGCCGCTTGCCGAAACCGCGCGCCGTCAGCGCAAAGAGCACGCCTGTCGCGATCGAGAAGCCGGCAATGCGCAGCAGCAGCATCTGCCCGGCAAGGCCCGCGATGACCCAGATGACAGGTGCCACTTCCTGATGCTCACGCTCTGGAAAGTCCCCGCGCCAGGCTTCGATCGCCGTCCAGATACCAAGACAGAAGAGGCCGAGAGCGACGACTTTCGGCACAGTCGACGGGCCGATGCGGTCATACTGCGCGATCGTCTTCAAATGCGAAGCATCCCAGAACACCACGACAGCGACGGCGATAAGGAAAACGGCAATGACCAGCGCCGCCCAATCAGGGCGGCGCGTCATTGGCGATGAGGTATCGGCCTCACTCATTGAACGAGACCAATATCTTTGAGAATGCCTTCGGTAGCGGAGACATCCTTTTCGAGCTGCGCCTTGAACTCGTCACCCGCGAGGTAGGTGTCGGCCCAGCCCTTGGTCTTCAGAGTTTCCTGCCAGGCGGCAGACTTGTGCAGCTTGTCGAAGTCAGAAGCGATCGAGGCGACTTCTTCATCGGTCAGGCCCGGAGCGGCAGCGACCATGCGCCAGTTCTGGATGGTCACGTCGGTACCGGCTTCCTTGAAGGTCGGGGCATCGACACCGGCGATACGGGCATCGCTGGAAACTCCGAGCAGGCGCAACGTGCCGGCCTTGACCTGCGATTCGAACTCGCTGTAGCTCGAAATGCCGGCCGTGACCTGGCCGCCGAGGATAGCAGCGAGTGCTTCGCCACCGCCCGAGAAGGCGACATAGTTGATCTTCGTCGGATCGACGCCGGAAGCCTTGGCGATCAGGCCAACGGCGATATGGTCCGTGCCGCCGGCAGAACCGCCGCCCCAGGAAACGGCGCCCGGATCAGCCTTCAGCTTGGTGACGAGATCGGCAAGTGTCTTGATATCCGACGCGGCCGGAACGACGACGGCTTCATATTCGCCGGTCAGACGGGCGATCGGCGTGACGTCCTTCAGCGTGACGACCGACTTGTTGGTCAGCAACGCGCCGACCATGACATAGCCGCCGACGATGAGAGCGTTCGGATTGCCCGCACTCTGGCTGCTGAACTGGGCAAGGCCGATAGAGCCGCCTGCGCCCGGTACGTTCTGAACCTGGACGCTTTTGGAAATGCCCTCCTGCTGCAGCACCGTCTGCAGCGAGCGGGCCGTCTGGTCCCAGCCGCCGCCGGGCGCTGCCGGAGCGATGATTGTGTAATCGGCCGCATAGGCCGGCAGCGCGATAGCCGCTGCCAAAAGAGTTGCGATGAAAGTGTGCTTCACGATGTGTCCTCCGTGCTGCGGCTGAGCGGACCGCCAGTGCTATTTTTGAAAATGAGGAGAGATCACCGATCGGTGGACGCAATTGTCCTGAYAGCGAGCGGAAGTCCTCCCGGAATTCTTCAACTCTCCGCCTCCACGGAAAGGAAGTAGCCCAAGCCATCATATGAAGCTGTCATTTAGCTGACATCATCAGGATATCCAGTGCAGCAGGACACTTTTTTGCCGTAATTCGGCTGCCTGCCCGCGAAAGGCGACCGGATTAATACATTGTCCGTACTGGACGCCCTCAGGAACTTGGCCGATACTCGGCCACGGAGGGCGATCCGATGGCAAATGGCGGTTACAACCAGTTTTGTCCGGTTTCCAAGGCGTGCGAGTTGCTTGAGCCGCGGTGGACCTTGCTGCTACTCTGCGAAATGTGGTCCGGCTCCACGCGGTTCAACGAGATCCGGCGCGGCGTGCCCGGAATGTCGCCAACCCTCATGGCAAAGCGGCTGCGTGACATGGAGGCAAACGGTCTCGTCACCCGCTCGGAAAACCGTACGACCGGCGAGATCGCCTACAAAACCACCGAGATTGCCAACGAGCTTGAGCCGATCGTGCACGCGCTCGGCACTTGGGCGCATCGCAATATCGACGCCAACGTAACGCTCGAAAAGCTCGATGCCCGCATTCTGATGTGGAACATGCGCCGCAAGGTCAATGCCGCCGCCCTGCCTTTGCGCAAGCGCAGCGTTATCCAGTTCACCTATCCCGAATTGCCGCGCGACGAACGGCATTACTGGCTGGTGGCGCGGCTGGGCACGCCCGTGGACCTCTGCCTCACGGATCCAGGTTACGATGTCGATCTCTTCGTCACCGCCGATTTGAAGGCGATGACCTCGGCCTGGATGGGGCATTCCAGTCTCGATATGGAGATCGCCGGGGAGCGCATCTCCTTCATCGGCGATACGTCACTTGCCGCAAGCATCGGAAACTGGATGGTGCGCAGCTCCTATGCAGCCGCCTGATCCATTTTTTGTACCGGTCCCGGTCCATTTTCTACACTAGGCCTATCGCACATCCCGAGGCACGATCTCGTGTGAGCCGACCYGAGACGCTTCCAGAAGCCGGTCGAACGCTGCGCATACACCTGAATATCATTGCAAAACCGGCGAGCGATCGCACCAACAGCCTGTGCTCGCCGACATGAGAGGAGACATGCCATGCAAACCACGCTCAATACCGCAACACAGCCCGCACCCGATTTCGCCGCGTTGAAGTCGCGCCAGCAGGTCGCCTGGGCATCCGGCGACTATTCCGTCATCGGCGCCCGGCTGCAGATCGTCGGTGAAAGCCTCTGCGAAGCCCTCGACCTGCGGTCCGGTGAAAAGGTGCTCGATATCGCCGCCGGCAACGGCAATGCCACACTTGCCGCCGCCAGGCGCTGGGCCGAGGTGACTTCGACCGACTACGTTCCGGAACTTCTGGAGCGCGGCCGAGAACGGGCGATGGCGAACGGCCTGGCGGTAGAGTTCCAGCAGGCCGACGCCGAAGCCCTGCCGTTCAAGGACGCAAGCTTCGATGTCGTGGTCTCCACCTTCGGCGTCATGTTCACACCGGATCAGGACAAGGCAGCAAGGGAGATGCTGCGCGTCTGCCGGCCGGGCGGGCGCATCGGCATGGCGAACTGGACGCCGGAGAGCTTCATCGGCCAGGTCTTCAAGACGATAGGCCAGCATATTCCGCCAATGCCGGGCGTCAGGTCGCCGGCCCTGTGGGGGACCAAGGCAAGGCTGGAAGAAATGTTCGGAGGCCAGGCCAGCATCGAGGCGACGTCGCTCATGTACAATTTCCGCTACCGCTCGCCCGAGCATTGGCTGGAAGTGTTCCGCACCTGGTATGGCCCTGTCCACAAAGCTTTTGAAGCTCTGCCAGAGCCCGGCAAGGTGGCGCTTGAGAAGGATTTTCTTGCGCTCATCGCCCGCTTCAACCGCGCCAAGGATGGCACCATGGTCGTGCCGGCTGAATATCTGGAAGTGGTGATACGCAAAGGCTGATTGCAGCTATTGCGGCCACATCGCTGCGAAAGGGCGAGGTTCGCCGGAAGCACCC
The DNA here is from genome assembly GCF_056405875.1 of Rhizobium sp. P1_E6. Classification (NCBI taxonomy): domain Bacteria; kingdom Pseudomonadati; phylum Pseudomonadota; class Alphaproteobacteria; order Hyphomicrobiales; family Rhizobiaceae; genus Rhizobium; species Rhizobium sp. P1_E6. The sequence continues at coordinate 102,647 of NZ_JBFUBG010000004.1, forward strand.
TCGCCCTGATGCATTTCCGACCTAGAACTCGGACCATTCCCGCCTAACGGCGAGATTGGCGAGCGAGATTTTTACTGCGTCCGCAGCACCTCATTCCAGTGCGCAATCAGCCGTGCCCGCTTCACCTGATCGAGATAGACCATCAGACCCGGACTGACGGGCACCGGACGCAACTGTGCGCCAAGCAGTTCCTGCAACGTATTGGCGGTATTCTCACCGGCCACTTCCGGGCTGACGGCCGGGATCTGCAACTCGCGGGCCATGATCGTCTGGCCTTCCTTTGACATGAAGAAGGCGAGATAGCGCCGCCCCAGTTCCGGCTCGGCGGCTGCCTGCGGCACCAGGCCGATGCGCGACATTACAACCGTATAGTCTTTCGGCAGAACGATACCGACGTCAGGGTGACGCGAGGCCCAGTCGGCCGCATAGGAGCCGAGAATATTATAGCCGAGCACGAAGCGCCCGTCGGCCACCCGCTCCAGGATCGCCGAACTCGTGGAATAGAGCTTCACGCCCGCAGCCCCCATCGCCCCGATCACCGACCAGATATCGCCGAACTGTTCCTGATCGCGCGCCATGAACAAAAAGCCCACGCCGGAACGTTCGATGTCATAGGTGCCGATCCGCCCATAGACCTCGTTACCCTTGCGCTTCAGGTAATCGACGAATTCCGCCCGCGAACTCGGCACCGGCTCATGGATGAAACTCGGCTTGTGATAAACAAAAACCGCGGGTTCGAAGGTCAGCGCATAGGCGGTGTTGCGCCAGTTCGCCCATTTCGGCCATTGGGCGCTCATCGGCAGGTTGCTCACCTGCGCATAGCCGTCGTTCGAAAGCTTCACCTGCAGGTCCATCGCAGAGGAGAAGGCGAAGTCCGCAGTCTTATCGCCGGCATCCGTCTCTTTGACGATGCGGTCGTAGATGTCCCCGGTCAGCATGTCCTCATATTTGACCGCCACATCCGGATTGGCCTCCTGAAAGCCACGGATCATCGGCTGCGCCAATGGCTCGTCGAGCGAGGAATAGACAGTCAGCACCGGCGCATCGGAATTGCCCGACTTTGCCGGATAGAAGACCTGATCCGCGGCGGCAAGGCCGGGCACCAGGCACAGGAACAGAATGAAAAGGCTCCTCATCGCGCAAGAATGCCCGAGCTGCTCAGGCCAGACAAGGGTCGGCTTCCGGCGGGCGCTGCAGCCGGACTTCAAAGCTCGCGCTCGAAGAACATCAGGATCGGCTTCAGATCTTCAGGGATCTCGTAATAGGCGTCTCGCTCTTGAAAACCCAGGCGCCGATATAGCTTCTGCGCTGCGATCTGCCGACGGCCGGTATCGAGCCGCATCATCCTGTAGCCATCCTTCCTGGCCTGCGCGAGAGAAGCTTCGCAGAGCGCCAGCGCCGCGCCGCTGCCGCGTGCTGAATCGGAAACGAAGAGCCGTTTCATCTCCGAAATGCCCGGCGCGATCTCGTGCTGCATCACGCAGCCGACAATCTCTCCGCCGAGCCGCGCCAGGAAGATAGCGCCTTGTGGCCTTGCGTGGATTTTCGGCAGGTCGGCGAGCATCGCCTCGAACTTTTCCGGACTGTAATAAAGTTCGATCTGCGCCCGCTCATCCGAATAGTTGTCGTAAAGCCATTGTCGGAAGGCGCGACTGAGATGTCGAACGGCATCGATCTCTTCCGGGCTTTCCGCGAGCGCGACCGATACGTTCCCCATCTGCAAAGCCTCCACGACCCTCCCGCAGTCTATCATGACAGCTTTCACCTACCATCGGTATTCGGCGCGGAGTGAAACTGGTTTACGGCGTCGTGGCGACAGGGCTCGTGATGAACGGGAGCAAATACCATCCTCCGTTCACCAATTCCCAGAATCGCTGTGACATCAGATTGCCATCCCTGATAAACTCGCTGAAAAATCTGGGGAACATCCGTTGCGCATCCTGCTCACCGAAGACAATATTGCACTGGCCGACGGCCTGTCGGCGATCTTGCGCGGCACGGGCCATGCGGTGGATGTCGTCCATGACGGTGCCTCGGCCAATGCCGTCATCGCCGCGGAAAATTTCGATCTCGTCATTCTCGATCTGAACCTGCCGGAGATGGACGGGCTCGATGTGCTGCGCGCCATGCGCGCTCGCGGCAGCCGGGCTGCCGTGCTGATCCTGACAGCCCGCGGATCACCGGAAGAACGTGTGAAGGGGTTGGATCTCGGTGCGGACGACTATCTCATCAAACCCTTCGACATTGCCGAATTCGAGGCACGCGTCCGCGTGCTTCTTCGCCGTCAGGCCGGGCTGCACTCCTCGACGGTCAGTTTCGGATCGATCTCGCTCGACCTTAATTCCCGCGCCTTTTCCGCCGGCGCCATACCGCTCGATATTCCCGCTCGCGAGCTCGGTCTGCTCGAAATCCTCTTCATGCGCGCCGGCAAGGTCGTCGCCAAGGAAGCAATCATGCAATCGCTGACCGCTTTCGACGACGACATCTCCGCCAATGCCATCGAGCAATATGTCAGCCGCCTGCGAAAAAGGCTTTCGCCGCATGGCCTGACGGTCAAGACCGCCCGCGGCATCGGCTACTATCTCGACAAGCTGCCAGAGGCCTCATGACGGCTGCCTATTCACTCCGGCGCCGACTGCTTTTCTGGCTGCTTGTCTCGACCGCCGTCATCGGCACGCTGGCGCTTGCCGATACCTGGCGCGAGGCCGTGCAGACCTCGAACATCGTTTCCGACCGCGTGCTGGCGGGCTCCGCGCTGGCGATTGCCGAACGGGTCGTCGTTGCTGAAGACGGCACGCTCGAGGTCGACATTCCCTATGTCGCGCTGGAAATGCTGACTTCGGCAGCGCAGGACCGCGTCTTTTACCGCGTCGACGGCCCGCCCGGAAATTTCATCACCGGTTACCAGGCGCTGCCGGTATTGAAGGAAACGCAGGGCGATACGGCTGCCTTTGCCGACGACATCTTCCGCGGCGAGCCGATCCGCGTGGCGACGCTCGAACGATCCGCCTCGACCGGCATCCGCTCCGTGCCTTTCGTCGTCACCGTCGCCGAAACCACCATTGCCCGCCGTCAGCTTGCGCGGGCGATTCTCGTCCGCTCGGCGCTGCGTCTTGCCTTGATGATCGCTGGCGCTGCAATCATCGTCTGGATTTCCGTCACCGTGGCGCTGCGGCCGCTCTACAAGCTCGGCGATGCCATCGGCGAGCGCAACCCCGACGACCTGCATCCGATCGAGCAATCCGTTCCGAGCGAAGTGCAGCCGCTCGTCGACACCGTCAACTCCTTCATGGTGCGCCTGCAATCAGCGCTCGATGCGCTCCGCAATTTCACCGGCAATGCCAGCCACCAGCTCCGCACGCCGCTTGCCATCATCCGCACCCAACTTGCCCTCTCCGTCCGGGCCGGCTCTCTGGATGACGCGCAGCATGCTGCCCTCAAGGGCGATCAGGCGGTTGCCCACGCCGAGCGCATCCTTGCCCAGCTTCTGCTGATGGCCAAGATCGATGCCGCAACCGCCAAGGAAGCGCTGACGGTCTCGGCCATCGACCTCACCGCTATCGCCCAGGAAATCACCGGCGAGCAGATCCCCCGTGCCGCCGAAGCCGGCATCGATCTCGGCTTCGAGGGTGAAGGGCCGGCGATGATCCGCGCCGAACCACTGCTGATCGGCGAAATGCTGCGCAATCTCGCGGGCAATGCCATCGCCTATGCGGGCAAGGGCGCGGAAGTGACTGTCCGTATCATGGAGGATGCGGAAACGGTCAGGCTGGAAGTCGAGGATAACGGCCCGGGCATTCTGCCGGAAAAGCTGGAAGCGGTCAGAAAGCGCTTCTCCCGCGGCAATGAATCCGGTGCGCCCGGTGCCGGTCTCGGCCTGCCGATCGTCGAGGAAATCGCCAATCTTTTCAATGCGAGGCTCGTACTGATATCAGGCCGTGGCGGCAGGGGCCTCAAAGCTTCCGTGACATTCAACCGCGCAGCCTGAAAGCGGTCACCACGCTAACCTTTCCGCCTTGCATTCTTTCGCTGCATTGCACACACTGGCCATGGGAACAGCTAAGCCGATCAACGGCAAGCGGATAAAAGAGCAATATGTCGATCAAAGCCAGCATCTATCATCTGACGCATTATCAGTATGACAAACCGATCCGCCTCGGCCCTCAGATCATCCGCCTCAAGCCAGCCTCGCACTCGAAAACGCGGGTTTTGAGCCATTCTTTGAAGGTCACGCCGTCCAACCACTTCGTGAACCTGCAGCAGGACCCTTACGGCAATTATCTCGCCCGCTTCGTCTTCCCCGACCCGGTGACCGAATTCAAGATCGAGGTCGATCTCGTTGCCGACATGACCGTCTACAATCCCTTCGACTTCTTCGTCGAGGAGGAAGCGACGAAGTGGCCCTTCGACTATCCGGAAACGCTCCGCGAGGATCTCTCGATCTACATGATACCGGAGCCGGCCGGCCCGCGCCTGAAGGCGCTGCTGCCGACGCTCGACTGGTCGCCCGATCAGCCGACAGTCGACATGATCGTCGGCCTCAATGCCCGTCTGCAGCGGCAGATCGGTTACGTCATCCGCATGGAAGCCGGCGTCCAGACGCCGGAAGAGACGCTGGAAACCGCCAAGGGCTCCTGCCGCGACACCAGCTGGCTGCTCGTGCAGATCCTGCGCCATCTCGGGCTCGCTGCCCGCTTCGTCTCCGGCTACCTCATCCAGTTGGCGCCGGACCTGAAGGCGCTCGACGGCCCTTCCGGTACCAAGGTCGATTTCACTGATCTGCATGCCTGGGCGGAGGTCTATCTGCCCGGCGCCGGTTGGGTCGGTCTCGATCCCACCTCCGGGCTGCTGACCGGCGAAAGCCATATACCGCTCGCAGCCACACCGCATTACAGCAATGCGGCCCCGATCTCCGGCGGTTATTTCGGCGAGGCCGAAACCGAATTCGACTTCGATATGAAGGTCTCTCGGGTCGCCGAGCATCCGCGCATCACCAAACCCTTCTCGGATGAGAGCTGGGAGGAGCTCAACCAGCTCGGCGAGAAGGTCGACCGCGTCCTCGAAGCCGAGGATGTGCGCCTGACGATGGGCGGCGAGCCGACTTTCGTCTCCATCGACGATTTCCAATCCGAGGAGTGGAACACCGCGGCCGTCGGGCCGACCAAGCGCGAAAAGGCGGACAACCTGATCCGCCGGCTGCAGGAGCGCTTCGCGCCCGGTGGCTTCCTGCACTACGGCCAGGGCAAGTGGTATCCCGGCGAAAGCCTGCCGCGCTGGACCTTCTCCCTCTACTGGCGCCGTGACGGCAAGCCGATCTGGCAGAACCTCGATCTGATCGCCGCTGAAGGCAAGGATACCGGTGTCAAGGCGGAGGATGCCGAAAAGCTCCTGACGGCGATCGCCAGGGAACTGGCAATCAAGCCCGATATGGTGCAGCCGGCCTATGAGGATCCGGCAGACTGGATCATCAAGGAAGGCAGCCTTCCCGAAAACGTCGATCCGTCGAATTCGAAGCTGAAGGACCCCGAGGAGCGCAGCCGCATTGCCCGCGTCTTCGCCCGCGGCCTCACCGTGCCGACGGGGTATGTCCTCCCCGTTCAAGTGTGGAATGCCAAGGCCGCCGCAAGCCGCACCTGGGTCAGCGAAAAATGGCGCACGCGCCGCGGAAAGATTTTCCTTGTACCGGGTGACAGCCCGATCGGTTATCGCCTGCCACTCGGCACGCTGCCCTATGTCCCGCCAGCGCGCTACCCCTATATCCACCCCGCCGATCCGTCGATACCGCGCGCGCCGCTACCTGACGTCTTCGTGCCCGCCGGCCGCGCCATGCCCGAAGCCTCGTTCCAGGCGGAGGAGAGCCACGCTGTCCGCATAGAACAGACCCTTGGCGACATAGGCGGTGCCGTGCGCACTGCCCTGTCGGTCGAACCGCGCGAAGGCAGGCTCTGCGTCTTCATGCCGCCAGTCGAGCGCATCGAGGATTATCTGGAGCTGATCGCCGCTGCCGAAAACGCTGCTGCCGAACTCAAGCTCCCCGTACATATCGAAGGCTATCCGCCGCCGCAGGACGAGCGGATTAACGTCATCCGCGTCGCCCCCGATCCCGGCGTCATCGAAGTCAATATTCACCCGGCCTCCAACTGGCAGGATTGCGTCGACATCACCACGGCGATCTACGAGGAAGCGCGCGCCACCCGGCTCGGTGCCGACAAGTTCATGGTCGATGGTCGCCACACCGGCACCGGCGGCGGCAATCACGTCGTCGTCGGCGCCGCCAATCCGAACAACAGCCCCTTCCTGCGCCGCCCGGACCTGCTGAAAAGCATCATCCTCCATTGGCAGCGCCATCCCTCCCTCTCCTACCTCTTTTCCGGCATGTTCATCGGCCCGACCAGCCAGGCGCCGCGCATCGACGAGGCCCGCCACGACACTCTCTATGAACTGGAGATCGCCATGGCGCAGGTCGGAGCGCCGGGTCGTGGTCAACTGCCGCTGCCCTGGCTCACCGACCGACTGTTCCGAAATCTTTTGACCGATGTCACCGGCAACACTCACCGTGCCGAAATCTGCATCGACAAGCTGTTTTCGCCGGATGGCCCGACTGGACGGCTCGGCCTCATCGAGTTCCGCGGCTTTGAGATGCCGCCGAATGCTCGCATGTCGCTAGCCCAACAATTACTGGTACGCGCGCTGATCGCCCGCTTCTGGACGAACCCCGCCGATGGCAAGTTCGTCCGCTGGGGTACGACCCTGCATGACCGTTTCATGCTGCCGCATTTCGTCTGGACCGATTTCCTCGACGTCCTCGCAGACCTTCGCGAAAACGGCTTCGATGTCAGCCCCGAATGGTTCAAGGCGCAGCTTGAATTCCGCTTCCCCTTCTGCGGAGAGGTTGAATACGAGGGTTCGAAGCTGGAATTGCGCCAGGCGCTGGAGCCCTGGCACGTCATGGGCGAGGAAGGTGCGCCGGGCGGCACCGTCCGCTACGTCGATAGTTCCGTCGAGCGTCTGCAGGTTCGGCTCGAAACGAACAACGCCGCGCGCTACACCGTCACCTGCAACGGCCGCACCGTGCCGCTGGCGCCAACGGGGACATCAGGCGTGTCTGTCGCCGGTGTGCGCTTCAAGGCCTGGAAGCCGGCTTCCGGCCTGCACCCTGTGCTGCCGGTGAATACGCCTTTGACTTTTGATATTTATGATACATGGTCGAAACGTTCGATCGGCGGCTGCATCTATCACGTTGCCCATCCGGGCGGTCGGAACTATGAAACCTTCCCGGTCAACGGCAACGAGGCGGAAGCACGGCGGCTCGCCCGTTTCGAACCGTGGGGACATACGGCAGGCGGTTATATTCCGCGCGCCGAAACGCCTTCGCCTGAATTCCCGCTCACGCTGGATCTGAGGCGGCCGGTCGGAACTTGAAGAAGCTGGGTCTGATGGGCAAGAAGCCTGCACTGGAATTGAGGGACGAGATCGAGGAACGCGCCGGCGCGGATGCAGTCTTCGACTATGCGCCTCTGCCCGGCATTGCAGACGAGATGGTGGACAATAACGGGGCCATCCGTCCGGTCTGGCAGCGCTTCATGGCCCATATGAATGCCATGCCCGAAAAGGAACTGGCCGAGCGTTTCGCCCGCGCCGACCGTTATCTGCGCGACGCCGGTGTTTTCTATCGGGCCTACGGCGCCAAGGGCAGCGGCGAGCGCCCCTGGCCGATCTCCCATATTCCGGTGCTGATCGACGAGCGCGAATGGCAGGTTCTTTCGGCAGGCCTCGTCCAGCGTGCTGATCTCTTGGAAGCGACAATCGCCGATATCTACGGCGAAAACAGGCTTGTGGAGGAAGGCATTCTTCCACCCGCACTGATCGCCGCCAACCCGGAATTCCAGCGGCCGCTGGTCGGTGTAAAGCCTGCGACCGGTCACTACCTGCATTTCTGTGCCTTCGAGATCGGTCGAGGCCCTGACGGAAACTGGTGGGTACTGGCCGACCGCACGCAGGCTCCATCCGGCGCAGGCTTCGCGCTGGAGAGCCGCGTGGCAACCACCCGCGCCTTCTCCGATATCTACGCCGAAACGCCCGTTCATCGCCTTGCCTCCTTCTTCGGCGCCTTCCGCGATGCGTTGCAGGCGATGAAGCATTCCGGTGACGACCGCATCGCAGTCCTGACCCCCGGCCCGGCGAACGAAACCTACTACGAACATGCCTATATCGCCCGTTATCTCGGCTTCATGCTGCTGGAAGGCGAAGATCTTGTGGTGGTCAACAGGCGCATCATGGTGCGCACAGTCGCCGGCCTGAAGCCGATCGGCGTGCTCTGGCGGCGTCTCGATTCCGCTTATGCCGATCCCCTGGAGCTGAACCAGAACTCGCATATCGGCACGCCCGGTCTTGTGGAGGCCCTGCGTGCCGAAACCGTCACCATCGTGAACGCACTCGGCACCGGCGTTCTGGAAACGCGCGCCCTGCTCGCCTTCATGCCCGCCGTCTGTCGCTCGCTGCTGGGCGAAGATCTTCGCCTGCCATCCATCGCGACATGGTGGTGCGGTCAGAAGGAAGAGCGCGACCATGTGGCTGCAAATATCGAAAAGATGGTGATCGGCCCGGCCTATTCCCGCGCACCCTTCTTCGATGACGGCGGCGAATCCGTTCTCGGCTCTTCGCTGCGCGCCACCGCCAAGAACTCGATTGCGGACTGGCTGACGAGCGACGGCGCAAAACTCGTAGGTCAGGAAGTCGTCACCCTCTCGACCACGCCGGCCTGGATCGACGGCAAACTGACGCCGCGGCCGATGTCGCTGCGCGTCTTTGCCGCCCGCACCGCCAATGGTTGGCAGATCATGCCCGGCGGTTTTGCCCGCATCGGTTCGGGAGACGATGTCGCCGCCATAGCCATGCAGTCCGGCGGTGCGGCGGCTGATGTGTGGATCGTCAGCGACAAACCGGTCGAGCGCCACACGCTGCTGCCAGCCGAAGGTAGCTTCACCCGCAACATGCCGGGCAGCCTGCCGAGCCGCGCGGCCGACAACCTTTTCTGGCTGGGCCGCTATATCGAACGCGCCGAAGGGGCGCTGCGCATCCTGCGCGCCTGGCACGCCCGCTACGCCGAAGCCGCCGACCCGAACCAGCCGTTGCTCGCTGACGTCACCGAATATCTTGCCGCCGTCGATATCGACACCGGCGAACCCGTGCCGGAATCGCTGCTGCGCAATATCGACAGCGCCGTCTATTCAGCAAGCAACATCCGTGACCGCTTCTCGCCGGATGGCTGGCTGGCCTTGAATGACCTCGCCAAGACCGCCCGCCGCTTTCACTCGACCATTACATCAGGCGACGACGCCAGCCACGCGATGACCATTCTCTTGCGAAAGCTCGCGGGCTTTGCCGGTCTCGTGCATGAAAACATGTACCGCTTCACCGGCTGGCGCTTCCTCTCGCTAGGCCGATACATCGAACGCGGCCTGCACATGACGCGCCTTCTCGGCCACATGTCCGGCCCGGAAGCGCCCGATGGCGCACTCGACATGCTGCTGGAAATCGGCGACAGCGTCATGACCCACCGTCGCCGCTACAACGTCAACACGGCACGGCTGACGGTGACCGATCTGCTGGCRCTCGATCCGCTGAACCCGCGCTCGGTCCTCTTCCAGATGAACGAGATCCACCGAGAGGTCGAGCAGCTTCCGAATGCGTTTATGAACGGCCAGATGTCGCCCTTCTACCGCGAGGCGATGCGCCTGCATTCCGGCCTCGCCGTCATGACGCCGGAAACCATGGACGGTGATGTCTACCATCGGCTGGAGCGTGAGCTGGAACACCTCTCCGACCTTCTGGCGCAGACCTATCTCGGATGACGACCGTCCTCTACGATCTCACCCTGCATATGGGCTACAGCTATGACACGCCGGCATCCGGCGCGCGCCACATCATGCGCCTGATGCCGCTCTCGCTGCCAAACCGTCAGCGGCTTGTCGCAGGCTCGATCAGCGTCGCGCCCCAGCCGGACGAACAGTCGCATTTCATCGACTTCTTCCAGCATCCGGCGACATCTTTCCTGTTGCGCTCGCCGCATGAAAAGCTGGATATCCGCATGCAGGCCCGCGTACAGGTCGAAAGCCAGGCGATATCCGCAGACTTCTCACCGCTATTGGCCGAGCTGCCGGAGGAGGTTGCTGGAATCTGGTCGCTCGATCCGGAATCGCCTCACCATTTCCTTGGCGACAGCCCGCGCCTGACGGAGACCAAGGCGATCRCTGAATACGCCAAGACCTGCGTCCGACCCTCGCTGACGGTCATGCAGATCGCCTATGCGCTTTGCACCCGCATCAACAAGGATTTCACCTACGATCCGGAAGCGACGACCGTCGAGACGACGCCGCTCGAAGCGTTCGAGCTGAAGCGCGGCGTCTGCCAGGACTTTACCCATGTGATGATCCTTGCGCTGCGCAGCCTCGGCATCCCCGCCGGCTATGTCTCCGGCTTCCTGCGCACCATCCCGCCGCCCGGCAAGGAGCGCCTGGAGGGCGCCGATGCCATGCATGCCTGGGTACGCGTCTGGTGCGGCGAGACGGCCGGCTGGCTCGAGCTCGATCCCACCAACAACATTCCTGCCGGAACCGACCATATCGTCGTCGCATATGGTCGCGACTACGCTGATGTCGCTCCCGTTATCGGTGTACTCAAGAGTTATGGCAGCCAGCGTTCCGTGCAGGCCGTGGACGTGATTGCCCTGAAATAATCCCGAAATTGGAAAAAACAGCCAGTTGTCTAGAATTTTAGGTACTGGCTTTAGCGGCCATTAAAGTCATCCGGTCCATCAATTGCGCCTACTTAAGGCTCTTTTGAAATCGGTGGACATGATGAACACCCTGCATTCGCTTCTCGATCGGCTGCGGCGCGACCGCGGCGGCAATTTCGGCATTATGACGGCTATCTTGCTGCCTGTGCTTGTAGGCAGTGCCGGCTTCGCGATTGATACCATGAATATCATAGCCTCGCAGCGTCAGCTTCAGGAGGCAGCCGACTCGGGAGCACTTGCAACAGCGACCGCGCTTTCCTCCGGCAAGGTCACCACCGATGATCAGGCAAAGGCTTTGGCGAAGGATTTCGTCACCGGGCAGATGGCGAATTATGTCGACGAAGCCACGATCAGCGCGATCAAATCGTCAACCAGTGTAACCATCACGACGACCACTTCCGCAAACGGCAAAAGCTACGGGATTTCCGTCAATGCTTCCTATCCGCTAAGTCTTACGCCCTTCATGAATGTCCTGGGTTTCAAGACCAGCACCATCGCAGCGGCAAGCAAGACGACCAGCGGCATCAGCCAACAGCGCAGCGCCGTCTCAATGACCCTGGTCCTCGACGAATCCGGCTCAATGCTGGCAAATACAGGTACTCAGATTGTTCCAACCAAGAGTTGCCAGCAGTACAATTCCAGCGGCCAGTCGATCGGCACAAAGAGCCCCTGCTACGTCAAGAAGATTGACGCCTTGAAGACAGCAGCCAACCTGCTGCTCGACCAGTTGGACAAAGCTGATCCACAAGCGAAATACGTTCGCACAAATGCAATTGCATGGAGCGGCGCCGTTCAGGATTCGAACACGTTCGGCTGGGGTACCAACCGCACAAGAACAGAGGTCATCAATACGATGTCAGCGGGCGGCAATACCGAATCCGCGGCACCGATGCTGCAAGCCTATAACGACCTTAACAAGACGGACAGCGGCTCCGAATCCAAGATTCAAGCGAACGCAGGCAACACCAGTCTGACCAAATACATCGTATTCATGACGGATGGTGAAAACAACAAGGACCTGTCCGACACGAATACTTTAACGACATGCACCAATGCAAAAAATGCCGGGATAAAGATTTATTCGATAGCATTCATGGCCCCGACGCGGGGGCAGAGCTTACTGAGCAAATGCGCTAGCGGTCCGACATACTACTTTCAGGCGGAAAGCATGAACGACCTGACCTCCGCCTTCCAAGCGATCGGCCAAAGTGCCGCCGCCGACAAGACTCTGCTGACCCAGTAATCAGCGCAACTGCAGCGCAAACAAAAGCCGCTCCGGAACAAACGGGGCGGCTTTTCGTTTAAACTCAGTCCTGCCTATCAGATCGGGAAAACCGATTGAAATCAAGTCCCTTAGGCCTCGTGAATATGAAGGTTTCGCAAATTTTTCGTTTGGCCAATTCCCTTGTTGCAAGTGCTTCGTAACGGTGCATAAACTGCCCTGTCCGCATATATGACAAATCGATTGAATCAGGCGTATCTTACTGTAACCAAATCAAAATTGGCGAGACCTGAGAATGAATACTGTTTCGAAGCCGATCATCCCCGCACCCGCTCCGCGCAGTTCCCGGCCTGAAATCCTCGCTGAGGAAATCATCGAGCGTCTGACCTACCGCATCGGCAAGGACGCCAAGGTCGCCAAGCCTCACGACTGGCTGACGGCGACCATTCTCGTGGTGCGTGACCGCATCATCGACAAGTGGATGGAATCCACCCGCAAGGCTTATGAGACCGGCGCCAAGCGCGTCTATTACATGTCTCTCGAATTCCTGATCGGCCGCCTGATGCGCGATGCTGTATCCAACCTCAACCTCATGGAAGAGGTGAGTGATGCGCTCGCTTCGCTCGGTGTCGACATCAACGTCATCGCCGGGCTGGAGCCCGATGCCGCACTCGGCAACGGCGGTCTCGGCCGCCTCGCTGCCTGCTTCATGGAATCGATGGCGACCGTCGACGTGCCCGCCTATGGCTATGGCATCCGCTACGTCCACGGCCTCTTCCGTCAGCAGATGGCAGACGGCTGGCAGGTCGAACTGCCAGAAAACTGGCTCGCCCACGGCAATCCCTGGGAATTCGAACGCCGCGAGAGCGCCTACGAAATCGGCTTTGGCGGCTCGATCGAGGTCATCAGCGGCCATGACGAGCAACCGCGTTACGTCTGGAAGCCGGCCGAGCGTGTCATCGCCGCCGCCTTCGATACGCCGGTCGTCGGCTGGCGCGGCAAGCGCGTCAATACGCTCCGCCTGTGGTCGGCTCAGCCGATCGATCCGATCCTGCTCGATGCCTTCAACGCCGGTGACCATATCGGTGCGCTACGCGAGAGCAACAGGGCCGAGAGCCTGACGCGGGTTCTCTACCCGGCCGACGCAACGCCTGCCGGCCAGGAACTGCGCCTGCGCCAGGAGTATTTCTTCTCGTCCGCTTCCCTGCAGGACATCCTGCGCCGCCACCTGCAGCAGTATGACGACTTCACCTCTCTGCCGGACAAGGTCGCGATCCAGCTCAACGACACCCACCCGGCCGTTTCCGTCGCCGAACTCACACGCCTGCTTTGCGATGTGCATGGCCTGGATTTCGAACAGGCCTGGGATATCACCCGCCGCACCTTCTCTTACACCAACCACACGCTTCTTCCCGAAGCGCTGGAAAGCTGGCCGGTTCCGCTCTTCGAGCGCCTGTTGCCGCGCCATATGCAGATCATCTATGCGATCAACGCCAAGATACTGATCGAAGCGCGCAAGAGCCGTAATTTCTCCGACACGGAAATCCGTTCGATCTCGCTGATCGATGAAAGCGGCGACCGCCGCGTGCGCATGGGCAATCTCGCCTTCGTCGGCTCGTACTCGATCAACGGCGTGTCGGCACTGCACACGGACCTGATGAAGGTCACGGTCTTTGCAGACCTGCACAAGCTCTATCCCGACCGTATCAACAACAAGACCAACGGCATCACGCCGCGCCGCTGGTTGCAGCAGTGCAATCCCGGCCTGACGGGCCTGGTGCGCGAAGCGATCGGCGATGAATTCCTCGACGATGCCGAGAAGCTGCGCCCGCTTGACAAATTCGCCACCGACCCGAGCTTCCAGCAGAAATTCGCTGCCGTGAAGCGCGCGAACAAGGTGGCGCTCTCCAATCTCGTCGCCAGCCGCATGGGTGTGAAGCTCGATCCGTCGGCGATGTTCGACATTCAGATCAAGCGCATCCACGAATACAAGCGCCAACTTCTGAACATCGTCGAAGCCGTGGCACTTTACGATCAGATCCGTTCGCACCCCGAGCTGGATTGGGTGCCGCGCGTCAAGCTCTTCGCCGGCAAGGCTGCCCCGAGCTACTACAACGCCAAGCTCATCATCAAGCTTATCAACGACGTTGCCCGCACCATCAACAACGACCCATCGGTCCGCGGCCTGCTGAAGGTCGTCTTCGTGCCGAACTACAATGTCTCGCTTGCCGAAATCATGGTTCCGGCTGCCGACCTCTCCGAGCAGATCTCGACGGCCGGCATGGAAGCATCGGGCACCGGCAACATGAAGTTCGGCCTGAACGGCGCACTGACGATCGGCACGCTCGACGGTGCCAATGTCGAAATGCGCGACAATGTCGGCGAAGACAATATCGTCATCTTCGGCCTGCAGGCTGATGAAGTCGCCAAGATCCGCAGCGAGGGCCATAATCCTCGTGCGATCATCGAAGGCTCACGTGAGCTGGCACAGGCGCTGGCCGCCATCAGCTCGGGCGTCTTCTCTCCTGACGACCGCAACCGCTATACCGGCCTCATCGACGGTATCTACTCCCACGACTGGTTCATGGTCGCCGGCGATTTCGATGCCTATGCGGCCGCTCAGCGCGAGGTCGACCAGATCTGGACCAACCAGTCCTCCTGGTATGAGAAGACGATCAACAATACGGCGCGGATGGGCTGGTTCTCCTCCGACCGCACGATCAGACAATATGCCGACGAGATCTGGAGAGCTTGATGAAGCCGCCGAAAGCCACCCCTGAAGTGAAGCTTCCCTGGGAAATTTCGGCGGGCGAAATTGCGGCAATTCTCAACGGCTCGCATGCCGATCCCTTYGCCGTCCTGGGCGTACACCAGGCCGGCGAGGCCTTCATTACCAGGTGTTTCGTCCCCGGCGCAGAAGCCGTCACTGCAATGACGCTGGATGGGACGCCGATCGGCGAACTCAACCAGCTTCATCAAGACGGTATTTTCGGCGGCCAGGTATCGATCACCAAATTCCAGCCTGTGCGCTATCGCGCCCGGCGCGCCGACGCCGAATGGGCGGTGACCGACCCTTACAGCTTCGGCCCGGTGCTCGGCCCGATGGACGATTATTACGCCCGGCAGGGTTCGCACCTGCGGCTCTTCGACAAGATGGGCGCCCATCGCATCAAGCATGAAGGCGCGACCGGCATCCACTTTGCCGTATGGGCACCGAATGCGCAGCGCGTCTCGGTTGTCGGCGATTTCAACAATTGGGACGGACGACGCCACGTCATGCGCTTGCGTGCCGACAGCGGCATCTGGGAAATCTTCGCCCCCGATGTGCCGCTCGGTGTCCCCTACAAATTCGAGATCCGTGGCCAGGACGGCGTGCTGCTGCCATTGAAGGCTGACCCGTTTGCCCGCCGCAGCGAACTTCGCCCCAAAACGGCATCCGTGACGACCGCCGAACTTGTGCAGGAATGGCAGGACGAGCCGCATTTGAAACACTGGCGCGAAAGCGATATGCGCCGCCAGCCGATCAGCATCTATGAGGTTCACGCCGGCTCCTGGCAGCGTCGCCAGGATGGCTCCATGCTTTCATGGGATGAGCTTGCCTCGAGCCTCATCCCCTACTGCGTCGATATGGGCTTCACTCATATCGAGTTCCTGCCGATCACCGAGCACCCCTACGACCCCTCCTGGGGTTACCAGACGACCGGCCTCTATGCCCCGACTGCCCGCTTCGGCGAGCCGGAAGGCTTCGCCCGTTTCGTCAACGGCTGTCACAAGGTCGGCATCGGCGTCATCCTCGACTGGGTGCCGGCGCATTTCCCGACCGATGAACACGGCCTTGGCTGGTTCGACGGCACCGCGCTTTACGAACACGAAGACCCACGCAAGGGTTTTCACCCGGACTGGAACACGGCAATCTACAATTTTGGCCGCACTGAGGTCGTCTCCTACCTCGTCAACAACGCGCTGTACTGGGCCGAGAAATTCCATCTCGACGGCCTGCGCGTCGATGCGGTCGCGTCGATGCTCTATCTCGACTATTCGCGCAAGCACGGCGAATGGATCCCGAACGAGTATGGCGGCAACGAAAACCTCGAAGCCGTCCGCTTCCTGCAGAACCTCAACACCCGCATCTATGGCGAGCATCCGGGCGTCATGACCATCGCCGAGGAGTCGACTTCCTGGCCGAAGGTTTCCCAACCGGTCCACGAAGGCGGCCTCGGCTTCGGCTTCAAGTGGAACATGGGCTTCATGCACGACACGTTGAGCTACATGAGCCGCGAACCGGTGCACCGTAAGCACCACCACAATGAACTGACCTTCGGGCTGCTCTACGCTTATTCGGAAAATTTCGTCCTGCCGCTCTCCCATGACGAAGTCGTGCACGGCAAGGGTTCGCTGATCGCCAAGATGCCGGGTGACGATTGGCAGAAATTTGCCAATCTGCGCGCCTACTACGCCTTCATGTGGGGCTATCCCGGCAAGAAGCTGCTCTTCATGGGACAGGAATTCGCTCAGTGGGCCGAATGGAGCGAGAACAAGTCGCTCGACTGGAACCTCCTCCAGTACCGCATGCACGAAGGCATGCGTCGCCTGGTGCGTGATCTCAACTTCACCTATCGCAGCAAGGCCGCACTCCATGCGCGTGACTGCGAAGGCGACGGCTTCGAATGGCTGATCGCCGACGATTACGAGAACTCGGTCTTCGCCTGGCTGCGCAAAGCGCCTGGCCAGAAGCCCGTCGCCGTCATCACGAACTTCACGCCTGTCTATCGTGAGAACTATTCGATCCGGCTGCCTTCTGCCGGGCGCTGGCGGGAAATCCTCAATACCGATGCCGACATTTATGGCGGCAGCGGCAAGGGCAATGGCGGGCGCGTGCAAGCCGTCGATGCCGGCGGCGAGATAAGCTGCTCGATAACCCTGCCGCCGCTGGCGACAATCATGCTTGAACCCGAGAATTAGTGACTGGTGGGAGGAGAAAATGGTAGAAAAGCGCATTCAGCCACTTGCCCGCGATGCAATGGCCTATGTTCTCGCCGGCGGCAGGGGAAGCYGCCTCAAGGAACTGACTGACCGACGCGCAAAACCCGCCGTCTATTTCGGCGGCAAGGCACGCATCATCGATTTCGCACTGTCGAACGCTCTGAATTCCGGCATCCGCCGTATCGGCGTCGCTACCCAGTACAAGGCACATTCGCTGATCCGCCACATGCAGCGCGGTTGGAACTTCTTCCGGCCCGAGCGTAACGAGAGCTTCGACATTCTGCCCGCATCCCAGCGCGTTTCCGAAACGCAGTGGTATGAAGGYACCGCCGATGCCGTCTATCAGAACATCGACATCATCGAGGATTACGGCGTCGAATACATGGTCATCCTCGCTGGCGACCATATCTACAAGATGGACTATGAATACATGCTCCAGCAGCATGTCGATACCGGCGCGGACGTGACCATCGGCTGCCTTGAAGTACCGCGCATGGATGCGGTTGGTTTCGGTGTCATGCATGTTAATGAGAAGGACGAGATCTTCGCCTTCATCGAAAAGCCGGCAGATCCGCCTGGTATTCCGGACAAGCCGGATTTCGCTCTCGCCTCCATGGGCATTTATGTCTTCCGCACGAAGTTCCTGATCGATGCACTCCGCCGCGATGCCGCTGATCCGACTTCGAGCCGCGACTTCGGCAAAGATATCATCCCCTATATCGTCGAGCACGGTAAGGCGGTCGCCCACCGCTTCGCCAAGTCCTGCGTCCGCTCCGATTTCGAGCATGAGCCCTACTGGCGCGACGTCGGTACGATCGATGCGTATTGGCAGGCCAATATCGACCTGACGGCAATCGTTCCGGCCCTTGATATCTACGACAAATCCTGGCCGATCTGGACCTATGCCGAGATTACTCCGCCGGCGAAATTCGTTCATGACGATGAAGACCGCCGCGGTTCGGCAACGTCGTCTGTCGTTGCCGGCGACTGCATCATCTCGGGCGCAAGCCTCAACCGAAGCCTTCTCTTCACTGGAGTGCGGGCCAATTCCTTTTCCAAACTGGAAGGGGCGGTCATCCTGCCCAATGTGAAGATCGGTCGGCGCGCCCAGCTCAAAGACGTTGTGATCG
The DNA here is from genome assembly GCF_056405875.1 of Rhizobium sp. P1_E6. Taxonomy (NCBI): domain Bacteria; kingdom Pseudomonadati; phylum Pseudomonadota; class Alphaproteobacteria; order Hyphomicrobiales; family Rhizobiaceae; genus Rhizobium; species Rhizobium sp. P1_E6. Next base: position 120,780 of record NZ_JBFUBG010000004.1, read on the forward strand.
ATCATGGTGTCGTCATCCCGGAAGGTCTTGTCGTCGGCGAGGATCCGGAACTAGACGCCCGGCGTTTCAGACGGACCGAAAGCGGCATTTGCCTGATCACGCAACCGATGATCGACAAGCTGGATATCTGACTTATGAAAGTTCTTTCGGTTTCGTCCGAAGTCTTCCCTTTGATCAAGACAGGGGGCCTTGCCGATGTGGCAGGCGCCCTGCCAATAGCCCTCAAATCCTATGGCATTGAAACAAAAACCCTCATGCCCGGCTATCCCGCGGTCATGAAGGTTTTGCAGAATCCGGTCGTACGGCTGGAGTTCCCGGATCTGCTCGGCCAACCGGCAAGATTGCTTGAGGTGGAGCATCAGGGTCTCGATATCCTTGTGCTCGACGCGCCGGCTTACTATGACCGCCCGGGCGGCCCCTATCTCGATACGACCGGCAAGGATCACCCTGACAACTGGCGCCGCTTCGCCGCCCTTTCGCTGGCAGGCTCCGAGATCGCCGCCGGACTGCTGCCCGGCTGGCGGCCGGATCTGGTGCATGCCCATGACTGGCAGGCCGCCATGGTGCCTGTCTACATGCGCTATTACCCGACGCCCGAACTGCCGAGCATTCTGACGATCCACAACATCGCTTTCCAGGGCCAGTTCGGCGCCGATATTCTCCCCGGCCTGCGTCTGCCGCCCCATGCCTTTGCCACTGAGAGCATCGAATATTACGGCACTGTCGGTTTCCTCAAGGGTGGCCTGCAGACTGCTCATGCCATCACCACCGTCAGCCCCTCCTATGCGGAGGAAATCCTGACCCCGGAATTCGGCATGGGCCTGGAAGGCGTCATCGCCAGCCGCCGCGACGTGCTGCATGGTATCGTCAACGGCATCGACGCCGATATCTGGAACCCGGCGACCGATCCGGTGGTTCACACGCATTATGGCCCGACGACGCTGAAAAACCGCATCGAGAACCGTAGATCGATCGAGGAATTCTTCCATCTCGACCACGACAACGCGCCGATCTTCTGCGTCATCAGCCGCCTGACCTGGCAGAAGGGCATGGACCTCGTCGCAAGCGCTGCCGACGAGATCGTCGCGCTCGGCGGCAAGCTCGTCGTGCTCGGTTCCGGCGAGGTGGCACTGGAGGGCGCGCTGCTCGCCGCCGCCAACCGCAACCCCGGCCGCATCGGCGTTTCCATCGGGTACAACGAGCCGATGTCGCACCTGATGCAGGCCGGCTGCGACGCGATCATCATCCCCTCCCGCTTTGAGCCATGCGGTCTCACACAGCTTTACGGCCTGCGCTACGGCTGTGTGCCGATCGTCGCGCGCACCGGCGGTCTCAACGATACCGTGATCGATGCCAATCATGCCGCCCTTGCAGCAAAGGTGGCCACAGGCATACAATTCGCACCCGTAAACGAAGGAAGCATGCTACAGGCACTGCGCCGCGCCATGCACCTTTACGCGGATCAAAAAGTCTGGACCCAATTGCAAAAGCAGGGCATGAAGTCGGATGTCTCTTGGGAGAAGAGCGCCGAACGTTATGTTGCCCTGTATTCAAGCCTCGTCTCGAAAGGCATGAGCTAAAATGATTAAGTCTGTTCCCACCACGGCCTATCAGGACCAGAAACCCGGCACTTCAGGTCTGCGCAAGAAGGTTCCCGTCTTCCAGCAGCCTAACTATGCGGAGAATTTCATCCAGTCGATCTTCGATTCGCTGGAAGGCTATCAGGGCAAGTGCCTGGTCATCGGCGGCGACGGACGCTACTACAATCGCGAAGTCATCCAGAAGGCGATCAAGATGGCCGCCGCCAATGGCTTCGGTAAGGTCATGGTGGGCAAGGGCGGCATTCTTTCGACACCCGCAGCCTCTCACATCATCCGCAAGTACAAGGCCTTTGGTGGCATCATTCTCTCGGCCAGCCACAATCCCGGCGGCCCGACCGAAGACTTCGGCATCAAGTACAATGTCAACAATGGCGGTCCGGCGCCTGAGAAGATCACCGACGCGATCTATGCGCGCTCCAAGGTGATCGGAAGCTACAAGATCGCCGATTTCGCCGACGTGAATATCGACCGCATCGGCAAGGAAGAGCTGCCGGGCGGCACCATCCTCTCGGTCATCGACCCGGTCGAGGATTATGCCGCACTGATGGAAGAGCTCTTCGATTTCGGTGCGATCCGCAATCTGATCAGCCTTGGCTTCCGCATTGCCTTCGACGCCATGAGTGCCGTGACCGGTCCCTACGCCAAGGAAATCTTCGAGAACCGCCTCGGCGCTCCCTCCGGCTCCGTGCGTAATTTCATGCCGCTGCCGGATTTCGGCGGCCATCATCCGGACCCGAACCTCGTTCATGCGAAAGAACTCTATGACGAGATGATGGGTGAGGACGCGCCCGATTTCGGCGCTGCATCTGACGGCGACGGCGACCGCAACCTCATCATCGGCCGCGGCGTTTTCGTCACCCCTTCCGACAGCCTTGCAATCCTTGCCGCCAACGCCAACCTGGCGCCCGGCTATTCCGGCGGTCTTGCTGGTATTGCCCGCTCTATGCCGACATCAGGCGCGGCCGACCGCGTGGCTGAGAAGCGGGGCATCGGCCTCTACGAGACTCCGACCGGCTGGAAATTCTTCGGCAACCTGCTCGACGCCGGCATGGCGACGATCTGCGGCGAAGAAAGCGCCGGCACCGGCTCCAGCCACGTCCGCGAGAAGGACGGCCTCTGGGCTGTGCTGCTGTGGCTGAACGTGCTGGCCGTGCGCGGCGAAAGCGTGCAGGACATCGTTACCCAGCACTGGCAGACCTATGGCCGCAACTACTATTCCCGTCATGACTACGAAGGCGTCGATAGCGATGCCGCAAATGGCCTGGTCGACAATCTGCGCAACCAGCTTTCCACCCTGCCTGGCAAGACGTTTGGCGATCTGAAGGTCGAGAAGGCTGACGATTTCGCCTATCACGATCCGGTCGACAAGTCGGTCAGCGAGCATCAGGGCGTCCGCGTCCTGTTCGAAGGCGGCTCGCGCGTCGTCTTCCGCCTGTCGGGCACCGGCACGTCTGGCGCAACCCTGCGCGTCTATATCGAACGATACGAGCCGGATTCGACTCGCCACAATATCGAAACGCAGGAAGCGCTCGCCGATCTGATCGCGGCCGCCGAAAGCATCGCCAACATTCGTGAGCGCACGGGACGCAACGAGCCGACCGTGATCACCTGATCCCGGGGGGCACATGGGGGGTAACAGTTCCGCGCAGGGCGGTGCCATCGTCTTCGAGACCGGCGTTGAATTTTCTGTCTGGTCGCATCATGCAGCGCAGATCGATCTCTGCCTCTTCGATGACGACGGCAAGGAATATGCAAGGCTCCCCATGGCCCGCGACAGCGGCCATGTCTTCCGGCTTTTCGTCGACGGATTGAAGGAAGGTGCCCTCTATGGCTATCGCGCCGACGGCATTTACGCTCCGGACAACGGCCTTTGGTTCGACCCTTCCAAACTGCTGATCGATCCCTATGCCAAGGCGGTCGATGGGCCGTTTCACTACGACCCCCGCCTCGGAATCTTCGGCGAAGATACGCAGCACCTGATCCCGAAGTCGGTCGTCACCAAAGACGCGCCCGTCAAAATCCGAAAGCCGCTCTTCAAACCGGGCGGCTTTATTTACGAGGTGGYGGTCAAGCCCTTCACCATCCTCCATCCGGATGTGCCGGAAGCTGAGCGCGGCACGGTCGCCGCGCTTGCCCACCCCTCGGTCATTACTCACCTGAAACGCATCGGCGTCGATGCCGTCGAACTGATGCCGATCACCGCCTGGATCGACGAGCGCCATCTGCCGCCGCTCGGACTGACGAATGGCTGGGGCTACAATCCGGTCGCCTTCATGGCGCTCGATCCGCGTATCGTGCCCGGCGGCATCGCAGAGCTCAGCAACACGGTGGCGAAGCTGCATGACGAAGGCATCGCCGTCATCCTCGACCTCGTCTTCAACCATACCGGCGAAAGCGACCGCTACGGTACAACGCTGTCGCTGCGCGGCATCGATAATCTCAGCTACTACCGCCATGTTGTCGATCGGCCCTCCGTGCTCGTCAACGATACCGGCACCGGTAATACGATTGCCTGCGACCATCCTTACGTCCAGCGGCTCATCATCGACAGTCTGCGCCATTTCGTCCGCAATGCCGGCATCGATGGCTTCCGTTTCGATCTGGCTCCCGTTCTCGGCCGCACGGCAAACGGCTTCGACCGGAACGGTACGCTGGCTGCGTTCCTCGCCGACGATCTGCTCGCCGACCGCATCATGATCGCCGAACCCTGGGATATCGGCCCCGGCGGCTATCAGCTCGGCAACTTCCCTGCACCCTTCCAGGAATGGAACGACCGCGCCCGCGATGACATCAGGTGCTACTGGCGCGGCGATGGCTGGAAAACAGGTTCGCTCGCAACTGTGCTGGCCGGCTCGTCGAATATCTTCTCGGCCAATGGCGCGACAGCGACTCGCAGCGTCAACTTCCTCGCCGCCCATGACGGCTTTACCCTCATGGACCTCGTTTCATACAGCGGCAAGCACAACGATGCGAACGGCGAGAACAATCGCGACGGCCACGACGAGAACCATTCCTGGAACAATGGCGTCGAAGGCGAGACCGCCTATCCTGTCATCCGGGAGCGTCGCAAGGCTGATGTCATGGCGCTCATCTCTACGCTCTTTGCCAGCCGCGGCAGCATCATGCTGACGGCCGGCGACGAAGCCGGACGCACGCAACATGGCAATAACAACGCCTATTGCCAGGACAACGAGATCACGTGGGTTGACTGGAAACTGCTGGACGAAGACCTGGTCGCCCATACCGCCTTTGTCGCCGCGCTTCGCCGACGCTTCTCGGTCTTCTCCGACCTGAACTTCTTTTCCGGCAACGGCGATGTGGAATGGATTTCGCTTTCCGGCGAACCGATGACAACAGGCGAATGGGAAACGCCCTCGCTCTCCACTCTCGGCATGATGCTTGCGACCGGCGATCGCTCCTCCCGTAAGCAGACCCGCCTCGCCGTCCTGTTCAATCGCTCGGAACAACGTCAGCTGTTTATCCTCCCCTCAGTGGGCGAAGCAGCCTGGCGCCAGCTTCTGCCCGGCGAGACGCGGAAAGTCGGTACCCGTGCGACGGTAGAGCCACGTTCCGTCGCCTTTTTTGCGGAAAATTGATCTACACCACCAACCCGCGTGAATCGTTGTCGCAATCGTCATAAATGCACGATAAGGCTTGCGGCTGCGGCTTTTTACGAGGAATGCATGGTGATGGAAATTTCGCTCTCGGATATCCGGGGGCTGGTCGGCACGGAAACAGGATTGTCTGACTGGATTCTCGTCGATCAGAAGATGATTGACGCTTTTGCCGACGCAACCAGCGACCATCAGTTCATTCACGTCGATCCCGTTCGCGCAGCAGCCGAAAGCCCCTTCGGTGGGACGATCGCTCATGGCTTCCTGACACTCTCGCTGCTGTCGACGATGAACTACAACTGCTTGCCCAAAGTGCGCGAGCAGACCATGGGCATCAACTACGGCTTCGACAAAATCCGCTTCATGTCGCCGGTCAAGAGCGGCACTCGCATCCGCGGCCACTTCGTGCTCGCGGACGCCCGCTTCCGCGGCGCAGGTATGCTGATGACCAGCTATGATAGCTCGATCGAAATCGAGAATGAGAAGAAGCCGGCGCTGACCGCCCGCTGGATCACCATTATCCAGTTCGACCCGAAGGATCGTCCGGAAGACGCCTAAGGTTCTCTGCGGGCTTTAATGGCCCGCATCCTCGGCGCCTTCGGCCAGCAGCCCGAAAACATAGTCCGAAAACGACCGCCAGCACTCCACCCGGAACGTATCGTCCTCGGTGCGGAAGAGCACGATCTCGGCCTTGCCGAAGATCGTCCGCGAGCAGGCGCCCACCGGAAAAACCGCAAGTGAGAGGTCTTGCGGGCAACCGGCAGAAAGGGTCGCTTCCGCACCCGGTCCGGAAACGATGACACCGACGTTGCGGTGGGATACATCGACGGCCGAATGAAGAACGCCGACGCCGCTTAGAAGTGCCGGCAGATCAGCCCCGGCTTCCTCGATAACGAGCCATTCGTCCGGTCCGAGCCAGAGGGCCGAAAGCCCTTCCGAGCGACCGGAGGTCTTTGGCGTCGTGGGCAAGGCCAATCCCAGTGCGGAAGAGAGCGTCTGTACCGATTCAGCCGGCGCACGCAGCGCAAGGCGGCTTGCCACCGGCGCCACCGTCAGGCGCACCGTGGCCGAACCGGCAAGGAGGCCGGAGAGAGCCGGTTTGCGAATTGCGACCTCAGCCATGGATACGGCCTCCTTCCTTGTCAAAGAACACCATATCCGTCACCTCGACCGGGATGGTCCGATCCGGCATGGGCACATAGAGTGTTTCGCCCACCATGTTGCGTCCGCCTTCAACCAGCGCAAAGGCGATCGAGCGGCCGCAATTTTCAGACCAGTAGGCCGAGGTCACATGACCGAGCATCTTCATCGGCTTGGGCTGGTTCGGATTGGCGACGATCTGCGCACCCTCTTCGAGCACCAGCTTCGCATCCTTTGTCGCGAGACCGACGAGCTGCTTGCGGCCTTCCTTGACAAGATCCGGCCGCTTCAGGCCGCGAATGCCGACGAAATCCGCCTTCTTTTTTGAGACAGCCCAGGAAAGCCCGGCATCGTCGGGCGTCACTGTGCCGTCTGTATCCTGGCCGACGATGATGTAGCCCTTTTCGGCGCGCAGCACATGCATGGTTTCGGTGCCGTAGACACAGGCGCCGAGCGGCTCGGCATTGGCCCAGACCGCTTCCAGCACCGACTGGCCGTAATCGGCAGGCACATTGATTTCGAAGCCAGTCTCACCGGTGAAGGAGACGCGGAAGAGACGCGCCGGAACACCCGCCACCTTGCACTCGGCAACACTCATGTGCGGGAAAGCCTCGTTGGAAATATCGAGCCCTTCGACCAGTGGCGCCACGATCTCACGGGCCTTCGGCCCCTGCACGGCGATGACGGCCCATTGCTCGGTCACCGATGTCAGCCATACCTTCAGATGCGGGAATTCCGTCTGCAGATAATCTTCCATATGGTGGAGCACACGCGGCGCCCCGCCGGTTGTGGTCGTCACATGGAAACGGTCTTCCGTCAGACGGCCAACGACGCCGTCGTCATAGACGAAGCCATCCTCGCGCAGCATGATCCCGTAGCGGCATTTGCCAGGCTTTAGCGTATCCCAGGCATTCGTGTACATGAGGTTCATGAATTCGGCCGCATCCGGTCCGACGACCTCGATCTTGCCGAGCGTCGAAGCATCGAAAATACCCGCAACCTCGCGTGCCGTGCGGCATTCGCGGGAAACCGCCTGATGCATCGTCTCGCCGGCGCGCGGATAAAACCACGCGCGCTTCCAGTTGCCGACATCCTCGAAAACCGCGCCCCTGGCCTCTTCCCAAGCATGTAGCGGCGTCTTGCGCGTGGGGTCGAACAAGGCACCACGCGAATGCGCGATCAGCGCACCGTAGGTCACCGGCGTATAGGGCGCGCGGAAGGTGGTGAGACCGACCTGCGGAATATCCTTGCCGAGCGTTTCGGCGGCAATCGCCAGGCCATGCATGTTGGAAAGCTTGCCCTGATCGGAAGCCATGCCATTCGTCGTGAAGCGCTTGATATGCTCGATCGAATGCATGCCCTCGCGCACCGCGAGGCGGATATCCTTGGCGCAGACATCGTGCTGGAAGTCGATGAAGGCCTTGGCGTTCGTATCCGGTCCGGCGCCTTCGGCAGCACCGATCATGCCGCCCGTCCAGTCGAAAGCCTGCTCGACGGAAATCCCGATCTTGCTGCCGGCTTCTCTGCCGACGGCCCGTGCCATCAACTCGCCGGCGGCCAGCGATTCCTCGACGGTCTGCTGCAGGCCATCCGTGCCGTTGCAGGCGCCGACGGAAAGGCAGTCCTGCGCATAGGTACCAGGCAGGAAACGCTGCGTCTCGGCATCGAAGGCGACCTTGCCCCGCGACTGCGAGAAAAGGTGCACGGATGGCGTCCAGCCAGCGCAGACGAGCAGCGCGTCGACGGCGATCTTCCGCGGCGAACCGCCGCCATTGCGCGCGACCGTCATCGAAGAGATACGCAGCGCACCCGACGTGTTGACGACCGACTGACCGGTCAGCACATCGATGCCGAGCGTGCGGGCTTCGGCCAACACTGCTGCTCCCGGCGCCTGCCTGCTATCGACGATCGCGGCGATCGAAACACCCGCCCGCTTCAGGTCGAAGGCCACCTCGTAGGCTGAATCATGGGCTGTATAGATGCCGACCTTCTGGCCGACCGCAACGCCATAATGATTGAGATACATCCGCCCGGCCGACGCGAGCATGATGCCCGGCCGGTCGTTATTCGGAAACACCATATGCCGCTCGATCGCACCGGTCGCCAGGATGACGCGCCTGGCGCGGACCTGCCACAGCCGTTCGCGCGGCAGATCGCGGGCGGGGCGGGCAACATGATCGGTGACGCGTTCGACGAGGCCAATGAAATTGTGGTTGTAGTAGCCGAAGGCCGTTGTGCGGGTCAGGACCTGCACATTCTCCATGCCCGTCAGCCGCGCGAGGGTCTGCTGGACCCAGGCATAGCCGTCGAGCCCGTCCACCTTAACGCCGGTGTCGAAGCGCAGCGCGCCACCTGCTTCCGCCTGCTCGTCACAGAGGATGACTTTCGCGCCGGCCTCTGCGGCGGCCAGTGCTGCAGAAAGACCGGCAATGCCGGCGCCGGCGACCAGCACGTCGCAATGGGCGTAACGGCTGGCATAATGGTCAGGATCGTCTTCGGTCGGAGCGACGCCAAGGCCGGCAGCACGGCGGATCATCGGCTCGTACACGCGCTTCCATGCAACCCGCGGCCACATGAAGGTCTTGTAGTAGAAGCCCGCTGCAAAGAAAGGCGAGAACAGGTTATTGACCGCGCCGACATCGAAGGAAAGCGACGGCCAGCGGTTCTGCGACTTCACGATCATGCCGTCGAAGACTTCCTGCACGGTTGCCCTGACATTCGGTTGCTTGCGGGCGCTGTCGCGCGCGACATCGATCAGCGCGTTCGGCTCCTCGGCGCCAGCCGAAAGAATGCCGCGCGGGCGATGATATTTGAACGAACGGCCGACGAGATGCACACCATGGGCAATCAGGGCAGAGGCGACAGTATCGCCTTCGAGCGCCGTATAGCTCTTGCCGTCGAAGGTGAAACGCGCGGTCCTGGCGGGCGTCAGCCGGCCCTTGCCGACAATACGGTTCGCGCCGCTCATTGGGCCTCTCCTTCAACTGCTTCGTAGGTCTCGACCGGCGCATGCGGCTCGGCCGCAGTTCCGATGTCGGGCCTGGGTTCGCCGGCCCTGTAGGTCATGATGAACTTGTCGCTGATAGTATCGCGCGCCGCGTTGAAGAAGCGCCCGCAGCCGTGCATGTGCCGCCAGCGCTCGAAAATCAGGCCTTTCGGATTGTCGCGCAGGAAGAAATATTCCTCGAACTGCTCATCAGAGATTGAGGCTATATTGGCCGGCCGAACGATATGGGCGTCACCGGCACCACGAAACTCGAGCTCGGAGCGCTCTTCCTGACAGTAGGGGCAGTAAATCAGCAGCATGTCGTCCTCCTGTCAGTGCGCGACGGCGGCAGCGGCCGCCTCGTCGATCAGCCGGCCGGAACGGAAACGCTCCAGCGTCAGCCCAGCATTGAACTTGTGCGGCTCGTCGCGGGCGATCAGGTGCGCGAAGAGATTGGCCGAACCTGGTGTCGCCTTGAAGCCGCCAGTGCCCCAGCCGCAATTGACGTAAAGTCCGGGAACCGGTGTCTTCGACTGGATGGCCGAACGATCCGGCGTATTGTCGACGATCCCGCCCCATTGGCGCATCATCTTCACGCGGCGGAACATCGGGAAGAGCTCGCAGATGGCATCGAGTGTATGCGTGATGATCTGCAAGCCGCCGGTCTGCGAGTAGGAATTATACTGGTCCGTGCCCGCGCCGATGACGAGCTCGCCCTTGTCGGATTGCGAGATATAGGCATGCACCGTGTTCGACATGACGACGCAGGGGAAGATCGGCTTCAGCGGCTCTGACACCAGCGCCTGCAGCGGGCTCGATTGCAGCGGCACGCGCACATCCGCCATCCGCATGATTGTTGTCGTGTGGCCGGCAGCAGACACGCCGACCTTCTTTGCGCCGATGAAGCCCCTGTTGGTCTCGACACCGGTCACACGTCCATCAGCGCCGCGGCGGACGCCGGTGACTTCGCAATTCTGGATGATGTGGACGCCACGGTCGGACGCCGCACGCGCATAACCCCATGCAACAGCATCGTGACGCGCCGTACCGCCGCGGCGCTGCAGGGCTGCACCGTTGATCGGATAGCGCGCGGTCGCCGAAATATCGAGGGGCGGGCAATAGGCCTTGGCCTGCTCCGGCGTCAGCCACTCATTGTCGATGCCGTAAAGCCGGTTGGCATGAATATGCCGCTTGAAGCTTTGCGTGTCGTGCACGTTGTGTGAGAGCATCATCACGCCACGCGGCGAATACATGACATTGTAGTTGAGCTCCTGAGACAGCCCTTCCCAGAGCTTCATCGAGTGCTCGTAAATGTGCATGCTCTCTTCATAGAGATAGTTGGAGCGGATGATGGTGGTGTTGCGGCCGGTATTGCCGCCACCGAGCCAGCCCTTTTCCAGCACCGCCACGTTGGTGATGCCATGCTCCTTGGCGAGATAATAGGCCGCGCCCAGCCCGTGGCCGCCGCCGCCGATGATGATGACGTCATATTCGGATCGCGGCTCCGGCGAGGTCCACTGCTTTTCCCAGCCCCTGTGCCCGCGCAGAGCCTCCCGCGCTACGGCAAAAACCGAATATTTCCGCATCCGCCATCATCTCCTTCAGGCAACGGTATTTTCGTCGTGGCCATACAAATCGCAAATCGAATTGCGGCACAACGGTTCTTTTGCGACGTGAAAGAGCTTTTGTTTTGACACGACGACAGGTGCACCGCCTCCGTTTACGGCTGCCTCCCTTCGCAAATGCGGCATAACCCTTTTCTCACCCAACAGGGCAGGCAGAAGCGGCCGCCTGCAAATGCTAATATTCGGATATGTGGGGTGTCACATGTTGGGTTTGCGTAGCATAGGGATCGCGGGCTTGTGCTTCGCGCTGTTAAGCGCATGGCCTACGCTTGCCGCTGAACCTGTCGGCCAGGCAACCCTCATCAGAACCGAAGTGAGCGGACAGGGTGGCCCGATCATCGTCAACGACGTGGTCCACCGCGACGAGCGCATCCGCACCTCGCAATCAGGGCTAGGTCAGTTCATATTCCGCGACGGTACCAAGCTTGCCGTCGGCTGGGGCTCGTCTGTCGTCATCGACAAATATGTTTTCGACGATACCGATTCCGTCAAACGCCTCTCCATCAAGGCGGCCAAGGGCACATTCCGCTGGGTCAGCGGCAATTCGAAATCCTCCGCCTATCAGATCCAGACCCCGGCCGGCACGATCGGTGTACGCGGCACCGCCTTCGATTTCTATGTCGGCCCCGACGGCACGACAGCCGTGGTGTTGCTGAACGGCGCGGCCACCTTTTGCGGCCCCGGTGGCTGCCGGCAACTGCAGCAACGTTGCGATTGCGTCGTTGCCCGGCCGAACGGCAACATGACGGATACCCAGCCCGTCAACCGCACCGTGCTGCAGAGATTGGGCAACCAGCGCGCCCTCCCCTTCCTCTCCGGCAATCAGAGCCTGACGGGCGGCCTTGGCCTGCTCGGCGGCTGCCGGATGGCCTCGGTCGACCCTGAGCGCAAGGACCGGGTTCGCCCAGCACCGCTGTCACGGGATCCGGATCCGCCGCCCCCACGGCAACTACAAAAGCAGGATGATCCACCGAAGCAGCGGCCGGAAAAACCGAATAACGGCAAGCCCCACCACGACAAACCCCACCATGATGGGCCGAAACATGGCTGGCATGGCGAACACGACAAGCATGGCTGGAAGGATAAGCACGACAGAAACGATCGCCATGGCGATCATGGAAGGCCGGACCGGCACGATAGATCCGATCATGCAGATAGACATGACGCGCCCGACAGGCCCAGCCGTACAGAAAGGGCAGACAACCATCAGGACCGCAGCCATCAGGACGGGCCGGGCAGGCAGGAAAGAAGCGGCGGTGAAAACCCGACCGCCGGCGACGACAAGAGCGCTGGAAGAGACCGGGATCATGACCATGAGCGGAATCGCGGCTGGGGCGGAAATGGTGGCTGGAGCGGAAATGGCGGCAGGGACCGAAATGGCGGCGGGAACCGCAATCGCTGACTGACTATTCCCCTGCCTGCTTTTCCGGCAGGCCGATATCCTCCCGGAAATGATCGTTCCTGCCCGATATCCGTTCGTAGAACTCTGTGAGGCCGGGCAAGACTTGTACCCCGGCGAGCTTTGCAGCACCGATCAGCTTGCGGCTGTTCCTCGAACGCCCGCGCAAGGCGCTCATCACGTCCTCATGGACGAGATGCAGGGCACCGAATTCCGAGGAGGCAGCGACCTTCTTATCGCCGACCACTGCAAAGATCTGCGTTCGGCTGCTCTTTCCCTTGAGCGGAACAGCTCCTGCCTCCAGCAGCGCCGCTCCGCTCTGCATCCGCGCCGTGCTGTCGGAGATCAGGATATCGAAGCCGACGTCCTTGCAGCAGGATTCGAGGCGCGCCGCGACATTCACGGCGTCACCGACTGCCGAATAGTTGAAACGTGTCTTCGCGCCCATGTTGCCGACACAGGCAAGGCCTGTATGGATGCCGATGCCGATCCTCACCTGCTCAGCGCTGCCGAAACCGAAGGCATCACGGGCATTGAGCTCGGCGAGCGTCTCCCGCATGGCGAGTGCTGCCCGCAGCGCTTTTGCTGCATGATCGGAAACATCGACCGGCGCATTCCAGAACGCCATGATGGAATCGCCGATGAATTTATCGAGCGTTCCCTCGTTCCCCACGACGTGACGGCTCAGGGCATCAAGCAGCGTATTCAGGAACTGGACGACGGCGGTCGGCGTCAGCCTTTCACTGATTTCCGTGAAATTGCGCACGTCGACGAACATCATGGTGAGCTCGCGCTCGTCCCCACCAAGCTTCAGCGCGTCGGGCGTATGCTCGATCCGGTGGAGCAGCGAGGGCGAGAGGTAATGGCCGAAGGCGCGCCGCACTTCCCGCCGCTCCCTGTCTATGACGAGGATACGGAACGACGTCGCGGCAAAATGGGTGATGGAACCGCTGATAATAGGCGCCAGCGGATCAAACAGCAGACCGGCATAGAGAAAAGAAAACCACGAAGCAGCAAGCGCCATCGCGGTAATCGCCAGGCCGCAAACCAGCGCCACGGCAGGACTGACGAAGGTGGTGATGATGACGAGCAGGAAGCCGAGCACGGCAATGGAGAGGATCTCCAGCCCGTCGGCCCAGTCCGGCCGTGACAGATAGCGGCCCGAAAGGATCTGCTCGACAGTCTGCGCCTGTAGCGAAACACCCGGCACGTTTTCTCCGAGCGCGGTGGTGCGGATATCCTGCAGCCCGACCGCAGAAGTGCCGACGAATATGATGCTTCCTTCGATCTGAGCAGCGACATCGGAGGCCACGCCGCCGGTTGCAAGGACTTTTCGAGCCGAGACGTAGCGCTCTGCCCGGTTCGGCGTCACATAAAGCCAGATCTCTCCGGCAGCCGTCAGCGGAACGACGAAATCGCCAATCTTCGCCGAGGTGATGATCCCTGCCCGGTCGGGTGCGCCGGCCAGCACATAGGTCGAGGCACCCTGCGCCACCCTCAAAGCTTCGATCGCAAGATTGGGATAGAACTGTTCGCCATCGCTGAGGAACAGCGGCACCGCGCGGACCACCGATGACGGGCTGCCCGGATTGAGACTGACATGGCCAAGCCCCAAGGCATTCGCTTCCAGCCTCGGCCGGAGCGGCGTGGAAGCGTTCAGATGCGGAGGCGCCGACAGCGGACTTTCACCTGTAAAGGCAAAGCCGGCTTTTACCGGTGGCTTGTAGTTGCCCTCATTGGAAAGCCCGAAGCCGAGAACGACAGGCTTTCCTTCGATCGACTGGGCGAAGATCTCGTCATTATCAGGCAGTTGCGCGGCGAGCGATGGATCAACGCCCTCCACCTCCTGGATGACATTGCGCGGGGACATCCGGTCGGGCTCGGCAAAGATGACGTCGAAGGCGATGGCCGCCGCTCCCATGTCGGAGAGGCGCTCAACCAGCGCGGCCAGCCTGTCGCGCGGCCATGGCCACTGACCAAACTCCCGCAGGGAAGCCTCGTCGATATCAACCACTCGAACCGGCACCGCTTCGAAGCTGCGCGGCACAAGGCGCTGATACTCGTCGAAGGTAACGTCGCGGATCTGCTTCAGCACCGGTGGATCGCTTGCCCGGAACATCGTGAGCGCAGCCACAATGATCAGGCCGATCAGCACACCGATCTGCTGCAATCGCGTCATGCGTTCCCGACCTCCCCTCGGGCGGATCCAGGAGCCGTCCCGCCACAGGCAGGCTACGCCTGTTTGACACCAAAGGCCATTCGCTCACTCACAAGCTGAACAACAAAGCGGAATCCGGCTATCGGCATCGGTCAGGTTGTCGCTGAGATGCAACGGCAACACAGCGTGGAATTACTTCCAGATTTGGCCGTCGCTTTTAGCCCGACCTATACGCACCGGCCTTGCCGCGCCTGCGGCGAAATGTTCTTGTGTCTCAGGGGATTTAACAAATCTATCATTGTCGAGGGGATGAGCCATGGCAGATCCGCAAGGAGAGACCACGGCAAGAATTGCCGAAGATCCGGCTTTCAACGCGCGCAGAAGCGGCTACTGGCTGGTCGTCGTCGTGTTGGCGATGCTGGCCGGGCTGCCGCTTGCCGTCTGGCTCGATATCAGTGATCTCTCCGAAAGCGCTCTGCGCCGGCAGGCGCGGGACATGAGCTCGCTCGTCACGAGCATCCGCTCCTATTATTCGGCGAATGTCGTCGGCCGGGTGCTTGCCGCCCATCAGGCGGGCGACGTCAACGGCACCGTCGTCTCCCACAACTACGCCAATATTCCGGGCGCGATTCCGCTGCCGGCGACGCTTTCACTGGAACTCGGAGACGTTATCAAGGAGCAGCAGGCCAATATTACCTATCGCTTCCTCTCCGATCTGCCTTTCAGGAATCGTGCGCCTCACGATCTCGATAATTTCGAGAAGGCGTCGCTGACCTCCCTGCGCGCCAATTCCAGCCAGACGCTGACCGATCTGACACGCATCGGATTTACCGATACGCTGCGGCTCATCACACCCGTCATTATGGGCCAGGCCTGCGTCGCCTGTCACAATACCCACCCCGAAAGCCCGAAGAAGGACTGGAAGGTGGGCGATGTGCGCGGCATCCAGGAAGTCATTATCCGTCAGCCCTATGCGAGCAATATTCTCGCCTTCAAATATCTGCTTTGCTATTTCCTGTTCGTCGCCATTATCGGCATCAGCTTCATTGTCCTGCAGCGCCAGCAGACGCGCGTCATCCACAACGCCAACCGCGACCTGGAGGCGGCAAATGAGTTCCTCGCCAGCGTTTCGCTGAAGATTTCCCGTTACCTGTCGCCGCAGATCTACAAGGGCATCTTCAGCGGTCAGAAGGATGTGGTGGTCCACACCGAGCGCAAGCGATTGACGATCTTCTTCTCCGACATCAAGGATTTCACGGCGACGACCGAGCGCCTCCAGCCGGAAGCGCTGACGGAGATGCTGAACGAATATCTGACAGAAATGTCCACGATCGCTCTGAAGCACGGCGGCACGGTGGACAAGTTCATCGGCGACGCGATGCTGGTCTTCTTCGGCGATCCCGAAACCAGGGGGCCGGAAGAAGATGCCAAGGCTTGCCTGCGCATGGCAGTCGATATGCAGCGCAGGCTCGGCGAACTGAAGGACAGGTGGCGCAGAAACGGCACGGAAGAACCCTTCGTGGTGCGCATGGGGATCAACAGCGGCTACTGCAATGTCGGCAATTTCGGCAGCAACGACCGCATGGACTATACGATCATCGGCGCCGAAGCGAATCTGGCTGCGCGCCTGCAATCGATCGCCCAGGGCGGGGAGATCGTCATCAGCTACGAAACCTATGCGCTGGTGAAGGATATCGTCGATGCCCATCCCCTGCCGCCGATCACCATGAAGGGGATCCAGCGGGAGATCGTACCCTACGCCGTGGACGGGCTGATGCTCGGCGCCGATCACAAGAGCCGAGTTCTAAGCGAGCATTTGGCCGGTCTCGACCTGCATCTGGATATGGCGCGGCTCGAGCCTGCCGACCGGTCCCGCGTGATGGCAGCGCTGAAGGAGGCGATCGCCGCATTGGACGAAACCAAGCCCGAGACGGCGCGCTCCTAGCGCCGTGTAATCATGGGCGGTATTTTTCCGCCTACTCGCACGTGTGCCGTCTGGACTTCACTCACCCGATCTGCTATTTCGCGTAACCAATCGCAAGGCTTCGGCCGCGCGAACGTTATAGTTTTGCCCTGGGCGCTGCGCCGCCTTTCGGCATCAACCAAACCAAAGGAACGTGATTCTCGTGCAGGTACTTGTCCGCGATAACAATGTTGACCAGGCTCTCCGCGCTCTCAAGAAGAAGATGCAGCGCGAAGGCATTTTTCGCGAAATGAAGATGCGCGACTATTACGAAAAGCCGTCAGAGAAGCGTGCTCGCGAAAAGGCCGAGGCTGTTAGTCGTGTTCGCAAGCTGGCCCGCAAGCGCGCGCAGCGCGAAGGTCTGGTTGCACACTAAGGCGGTGCCGTCGTTTTTTCGACGTTTTCAGATGCATGTGTGGCGGGGGCGATAAGTTTCGCCGCCGCCTTTTTAATTTCTGCTGAAGATTACATATCCGCCTTGCTGGATATGCTGCATGGGGAAAGCGAGCCCGAATGGCTGTCATAACTTTGAATCCGTCCCGCTCGCGTTCGCAGAAATCGATCGTGTTAGCCTCGCTGGCGCTTGCCGCAGCGCTTGGCCTTGCCGGTTGTGAAACGACCAACACGTCGGACGCTGTGATCCGCATCGACAAGGCGCAGGGCTCGCAGGAGAACATCGCGTCGCTGACGGCCGTCATCAACGCCAATCCGCGCGATCCGGAAGGCTACAATGTCCGCGGTTCCGCTTATGGCCGCGGCGGCGAATTCCGCAAGGCGCTCGACGACTTCAACACCGCGCTGCAGATCAACCCGCGCTTTTTCCAAGCCTATGCCAACCGCGCGCTGGTCTACCGCAATATGGGCCAGCAGCAGCAGGCGATCGCCGATTACAACGCAGCCCTGCAGATCAATCAGAGCTATGACGTCGCCTATATCGGTCGCGGCAATGTCTACCGCATGGCTGGCCAGGACGATCAGGCCTTCAATGATTTCTCAAAAGCGATCCAGCTCGGCACGACGGATGGCCGCGCCTATCACAATCGCGGCCTGATCTATCAGAAGCGCAATCAGCAGGATAAGGCGATCGACGATTTCTCGAAGGCGATCTCGCTCTCGCCGAATTCGCCCGAGCCCTACAATGGCCGCGGCATTTCCTATATTGCTCTGAACGATAACGACAACGCCTTCGCCGACTTCAACCACGCGATCGAGCTCAACGGCAACCTCGCTGAATCATGGGCAAACCAAGCTCTCGTCTACGAGCGCCGCGGCGAGAAGGACAAGGCCATCCGCTCCTACCGCCATGCAGTCGGCCTAGATCCGAAATACCAGCCGGCCCGCGATGGGCTTGCCCGCGTCGGCGGCACCGCCGGCTGACGGATATCAGGAAGAGGTAGCGGCGATGACAGCGAAACCGCATGTGATCGTCGTCGGCGCCGGCATCGTCGGCGCCTCCATTGCCTGGCATCTCACACGCAAGGGTGCAGCAGTCACCGTCGTCGGCGAAGAACTCGGCGGTGTGGCGACACCCTGCTCCTTTGCCTGGATCAATGCGAGCTGGGGCAATCCCGAATTCTATTTCCATTTTCGCCGCAGGGCGATGGCCGAATGGAAGCGACTGGCACGGGAACTGCCCGGCTTGCCGCTTTCCTGGTGCGGTGGTCTCTGCTGGGATGCGCCGCCGGCCGATCTCGAGGCCTATGCCGAAGAGTATGGCCGTTGGGGCTATGGTATCAGCCGGCTAGGCCGTGAAGAAAGCGCGCTGCTCGAACCCGGCCTTAGCGAATATCCGGATTTCGCCCTCCATGTGGCAGAAGAAGGTGCGGTCGAGCCTGTTGCCGCTGCGCGCTTGCTGCTTGCGGACGCCGAAGCGCGCGGCGCGACGTTCGTTCATGCCACGGTCAACGGTCTGCTGCAGAGCGGCGGACAAATCGTCGGAGTTGTTACGTCAGCAGGCATGCACGAAGCCGATCATGTCGTGCTAGCTGCAGGCGCAGGCGCAGTTCCGATCGCTGCCTCGGCGGGAATCACATTGCCGCTCTCCACGCCCGCCGGCCTGATCGTGCACTCCCGTCCTGTCTCGAAACGCTTGAACGGCCTCGTCATGACACCGCGTCTGCATATGCGCCAGACGGCGGAAGGCCGTATCATCGCCGGCACGGATTTCGGTGACGGCGATCCCGGCAAAGACCATCAGGCAAGCGCTGCCGAACTCTTCGCCCGCGTCAAGGCGATGATCGCAGACAACGGCGATTTGACGTTCGATTTCTTTACTGTCGGCTATCGCCCGACACCGGCTGACGGCTTCCCCATCATCGGCAATGCAGGCCGGCCGGGTCTTTATTTCGCGGTGATGCACTCCGGTGTCACACTTGCTCCGCTTGCCGGCCTGCTTGTTGCAGACGAGCTTCTGTCAGGCAAGACTGACGAAAGCCTCATGCCCTTTCGGCTGCAGCGCTTCACCGACAGAAAATAGTCGAAAAAAATCGACGATTTTACACCTGACTATTTTAGTAGGTTGCAACCATATGCCTCGCCCCCTAACATGATCCTGCTTTGATAGCGGGCTATTGGGCGGTATGAATGTGAGGGGCGTTTACGAGCGATGCGGATTCTTGCTTTCGTAAGACCCTGCGAAACCGAGCTTCCTCTGCATCCAGCCCCGGCAGACCGGGGGCGGCATCGATGAAGTTTGCCGCCCGTCTTTTCCCGAAAGCTTCGATCGGAACGTATCTCGTCGCTATGGCCGTGGCGATTGCGCTACCGATCTTCGCCTTCGTTGCCCTTCTTCTCATGCAGTTGGAAGACAATCAGCGATCCACGCTCAAGCGCGAAACCGCGCAGGATGCGCTGGCCCTGTCACGCACCATCGATCGCCAGCTTCAGGATATGGCGACGACATTGCGGCTGCTGTCCTCCTCTCCCGAACTGGAGAGCGGCGACTATGAGTCTTTCTACAATCGTACGGAAACAGCACTGCGCGGCGATACGCTCTATGTGATCGCCGTCGACAGGACCGGGCAGCAATTTCTGAATACCCGTCGCGCCTTCGGCACGTCGCTCGGCAAGACGACGAACATCGCGGCTCTCGAGGCCGCCATGAAATCCGGCCGTATCGAAGCCTCCGACGTCTTCATGGGCGCAACGAGCGGCATGTGGGTCTACAACGTCACCCTGCCGCGTGACGAGGGTCCCGTCGCCGCATTGATCATCACGCAGAATGCCAACGACCTCGCAAAACTCGTCACGACCGAGGGCCTTGCCTCCGGCTGGTCGGCAGCGGTGATCGATCAGGGTGGTCACGTGGTAGCCAGCCGTGGCCCGGCCAACCTGCAGCCGGGCGAACCCTTCGACCCGCGCATTCTGCCCTCGCTCGTCGCTTCCAGCGGCGTTTTCGAAGACAGCGAGATTCTCCCGCATGCCCTGTTGGGCTATGCGCAGATTCCCGGCTGGTCCTGGAAGACCGTGGTGTGGGGGCCGATCGCCACCGCCCAGGCACCGATCCTCAGCACCTGGCGCTTCCTGCTGATCGGCGGGCTCGTGCTGTTTCTCGTTGCCGTACTCGCAACCTATGCCGTTGCCAGGCAGGTCCGCTCGACGATCCGCGAGATCGCCGACATGGCAAACCGGCTCGGCGACGGCCATATCGTCTCGCCGGTCGAAACCAGCGTCATCGAGGCCAACCAGGTGGCTATTGCGCTTTCGAACGCCTCTTTCGACCGGAGCCAGAGCGAAGACCGGCTGCGCTTCGTCATGCACGAACTTGTCCACCGGACCAAGAACCTGCTGACGCTTGTTCTCGCCATGATGCGCCAACTCTCCAAGCAGGCCGACAGCGTCGAGACATTCCGGCTAGCCGTCGCCCATCGCCTTGAAGGGCTCGTGCGCTCGATCGAGCTTTTGACTGGCGAACAGTGGTCCGGTGTCTCGCTGCATCGCGTCATCGACATCCACCTGCAGGCTTTCCCGCAAGCCCGCGAGCAGGTCGAAATCGAGGGCATGGATTTCATCCTCAAACCCGATGCCGTGCAGAATCTCGGCTTGGCGCTCCACGAGCTCGCCACCAATTCGGTGAAGTATGGCGCACTATCGATGCCGCAGGGCCGCGTGCGTTTCGATTGGCAGCCAGTGGAAGACAACATGCTGCGTTTCAGCTGGACTGAGAGCAACGGTCCGCCGGTCAAACCGCCGGCGCGCACCGGCTTCGGCACCACCGTCATCAAGGCTCATGCCGCCTCCGCTTTCCGGGGCAAGGTCGATATTGACTTCCGCCCCGAAGGTCTCGTCTGGATCCTTACAGCCCAGCGTCGGATGATGGAGCGCGAGTAGCGCAACCGGAACAATCACCGCAACCATCCGTTTCGAACAGGTCATTCAAAAGGAAAAAGACCATGTTCAAGCAAACCATGATTGCCGCGGCGGTCGTTTCGGCCGCAGCCTGCGCCGGTTCGGCTGCAGCAGCGGACTATATGTCGCTTGGCCGGCTCGTCTGCGGATCGGATGGCGGCCAGGGGCTGATCGTCACTTCCGAAAAGAACCTGATCTGCACCTATACGCCGGCTTCCGGCGGCCCCAAGGCGGTGTATGCCGGCAAGATCGAGAAATTCGGTATCGACATCGGCCAGACCGGCAAGAGTGTGATGATCTGGCAGGTGCTTGCCAAGACTGGCACCAATATGCCTGACTTCGCACTCGCCGGGGAATATTACGGCATCGGCGCAGATGCCAGCCTTGGTGCCGGCGGAGGTGCCAAGGTCATTGCCGGCGGCACCGACAAGGCCTTCATGCTGCAGCCGCTGAATCTGCAGGCCCAGGAGGGTCTTAACCTGGCAATCGGCGTCGAGAAGATGACGCTGGTGCCAGGCGAGATTTGACCGCTGTCGAGGATAAATGAAAAGCCCGCTGAAGCGGGCTTTTCGATCAATGGGCGATCGCCTTGTTTATTTCCTCGGTGACCTTCTTGGCGTCCCCAAGCAGCATCATCGTGCCGTCCTTGTAGAACAGCGTATTGTCGATACCGGCGTAACCGGAGCCGAGCGAGCGCTTGACGAACAAGCAGGTCTTGGCCTTGTCAACGTCGAGGATCGGCATGCCGTAGATCGGCGAAGTCTTGTCGTCGCGCGCCGCCGGGTTGGTGACATCGTTGGCGCCGATGACATAGGCCACATCGGCTTGGGCGAATTCCGAGTTGATGTCCTCGAGTTCGAAGACCTCGTCATAGGGCACGTTAGCCTCGGCAAGCAGCACGTTCATATGGCCGGGCATGCGGCCGGCGACCGGATGGATCGCGTATTTCACCTCGACGCCGTTCTTCTTGAGATTATCGGCGAGCTCGCGCAGCGCATGCTGGGCCTGGGCGACCGCCATGCCGTATCCCGGCACGATGATGACCTTCGAGGCATTCGCCATCAGATAGGCCGCGTCTTCGGCTGAACCGAGCTTCACCGTCTTGTCGGAATTGTCGGCGGCGCCAGCCGATGCCTCGCCGCCAAAACCGCCAAGAATGACAGAGATGAAGGAGCGATTCATACCCTTGCACATGATGTAGGAGAGGATCGCGCCTGAGGAACCGACCAGCGCGCCGGTGATGATCAGCGCCAGATTGCCAAGGGTGAAGCCGATGCCCGCCGCAGCCCAGCCCGAATAGGAGTTCAGCATCGAGACGACGACAGGCATATCGGCGCCGCCGATCGGCACGATCAGCAGGATGCCGAGTAACAACGAGAGCGCAACGACCGCCCAGAAATCCAGGTGGCTTTCAGTCACCGCCAGCCCGATGATGAAGAGCACGATCAGCACCAGCAGGGTTGCATTGATCACATGCCGGTAAGGCAGCAGGATCGGCTTGCCGGACATGCGCCCGTCGAGCTTCAGGAAGGCGATAATCGAACCGGTGAAGGTCAGCGCCCCGATCGCCACGCCGAGCGCCATCTCGATGCGTGCTTCGGTTTGGATCTGGCCGATCTCGCCGATGCCGAAGGAGGCGGGCGTATAGAGCGCGGAAGCCGCCACCAGCACGGCGGCAAGGCCGACCAGCGAATGGAAGCCGGCGACGAGTTGCGGCATCGAGGTCATCGGGATGGTTCGGGCAACATAGGCGCCGACGCTGCCGCCGATGGCAAGGCCGAGGATGATCAACACGAAGCCCCCAAAATTGGGCGTCGCCAGCACCAGCGTCGTGAGGATCGCAATCCCCATGCCGACCATGCCGTAGAGATTGCCTTTGCGGCTGGTGGCCGGATGCGAGAGCCCGCGCAGCGCCAGAACGAAAAGGACGCCGGAGACGAGATAGAGGAAGGCTGCAATATTGGTCATCGGCCCCTCACTTGTCCTTCTTGCGGTACATCGCCAGCATGCGCTGCGTGACGAGGAAGCCGCCGAAGATATTGACCGAGACGAGCACCAGCGCCACGAAACCGAAGCCGGTCGCAAGCCCGCTGGTCGAAATGCCGACGGCGAGCAGTGCACCGACGACGATGACCGAGGAGATCGCGTTGGTCACCGCCATCAGCGGCGTGTGCAGCGCMGGCGTCACCGACCAGACGACGTAATAGCCGACGAAGATCGACAAGACGAAGATCGCCAGCTGGAAGACGAAGGGATCGATCGCGCCGCCGGTTGCCGCACTTGCCGCTTCCGGAGCGTGGGCAGCTGCGGTGGCGACGGCGGTCACGGCGTCGTTCAGCTGTTGCAGCGCCTTGTCCATTGCTTCACTGGCCATCAGTTATCCCCCTTCTTGGCGCCGCCGAATGCCGGATGCACGACATCCCCCGCATAGGTCAGCATCGTCGCCTTGATGAGCTCGTCCTCGAGGTTGAGCACGACCGATTTCGTTTCCTTGTTCACCATCGTCTCGAGGAAGGTGACAAGGTTCTTGGCGTAAAGCGCTGAGGCGCTGGCCGCCACGCGGCCCGCCATGTTCGAGAAGCCGATCACCTTCACGCCTTCAACATCGGCGACCTGTCCTGCAGCCACACCCTCAATATTGCCGCCACGCTCGACTGCGAGATCGACAGCGACCGCACCAGGCTTCATCGAGGCCAGCATGGCGCGCGAGACAAGCCGCGGCGCTGGACGGCCGGGAATGAGTGCAGTCGTAATGACGATATCCTGCTTGGCGATGTGTTCGGCCACGAGTGCGGCCTGCTTCGCCTGATAGTCGGCCGACATTTCCTTGGCATAACCGCCTGCCGTTTCCGCCGCCTTGAACTCCTCGTCCTCGACGGCGATGAACTTGGCGCCGAGCGAGGYGACCTGCTCCTTGGCGGCCGGGCGAACGTCGGTTGCCGAGACCGCAGCACCGAGGCGCCGCGCCGTCGCGATCGCCTGCAGACCGGCGACGCCCGCCCCCATGACGAAGACCTTGGCGGCCAGCACGGTGCCGGCTGCCGTCATCATCATCGGCATGGCCCGGTCATAGACCGCCGCCGCCTCGATGACGGCCTGGTAGCCTGCGAGATTGGCCTGCGATGAAAGCACATCCATCGACTGCGCACGGGTGATGCGCGGCATCAGCTCCATGGCGAAAGCCGAAAGCCCGGCACTTGCCATCGCGGCGATCGCCTCGTCATTGCCGTAGGGATCCATGATGGCGATGACGACGGAACCGGTCTTATAGCCGGGAATCTCGCGTTCGCTCGGGCGGCGGACCTTCAGGATCACGTCGGCGGACGCTGCATCTGCGAAAGTGCCGATTGAGGCACCCACGGCCTCGAATTCACTGTCCGGAATACGAGAAAGCATTCCGGCGCCCGCTTCGACGATGACATCGAAGCCGAACGACTTCATCTTTTTCACGGCTTCGACAGACGCGGCAACGCGCGTCTCCCCATCCGTGATTTCCTTTGCTACGAAAACGATATTGGCCAACCGCCCCCTCCTCCGGGTCAGCTGGGCCGTGGCAGGCCGCTTGCCTGCACGGGCCAAGCATCTACATCACAAAGTTAGGAAGACCTTGTCTTCCTGCAGGCCGCGCTTAGCGGAGCAGAAAGATGCCGGCGACGAGAATGATGAGGAAGACGAGGATGCCGCCGAGGAAACCGGCGCCGCCGAAGAAACCGGCAGTCATGGCAAGCATCAGGGCGATCAGAATCATCGTGCCGTATTTCGTGCCGGCAATGAACATGTTGTAGGTCTTCTCATGTTCCTTGTAGTCCATCGGCGCGCCGGTCTCGACCGGTCCGGTATGATGTTCGGCCATGAATATCGTCTCCCTGAAATGCCTTAACGCTGCCTGATTCCCTCGCCTCAGCGAGGCAAATCCCCACCCGCAGGGATTACACAATGACGGGCGAAAGCGCAATGCATGAGAATGCCGCAGGAGTGCCTCGCAGTGACCTCATCCGGACGAAAAGACGACGTCAGCCGCCGGATGAAAGGAGGTCCCGCGACAGATGCGGTTTCGACTGTCGCCACCCCCATCTGCCCCAGCGGGCGTCGTCTCTCTATCGCGGAGAAAGGGAAATCACAGCGGCAAATCGGTGCCAAGTTCGCCTGGCGGCACAAAACGCGCCGTCGGAATGATGGTGAGCGGCGGCAGCGTGTCGTTCGGATTGCGCGAAAACATCATGCGCTGCTCGCTGGCGCCGGAGATAAAGAAGGGGTAACGCGTCAACAGCTTGCGCCCGACCTCGATCACATTCGTCGCCATCAGCGTCACGTCAACCCCGTAACTCTGCGCCAGTCGACCGGGCACAATGGTATCGGCATAGAAGACCCGCTTGTAGAAGGCGGCATGCGKGGGCCGGACGGACTGAATAACGCGGTCAGCCCGGAAATACGCTGCCGCAACGATGGCGGGTCTCAGCGTCAGATAGGGAACCCATGGCATGTTGGCGGTGATCTCCGGATCGGCCGCAAAACGCGCCGGGTCGATCAAGGTCAGCCCGGCGTCCAAAAGCTCATCCATCGCCTCGGGAAAAGCCTCGCCGGACCGGCTGATACKATGCTCCGGCGTCACATAGTGAATTCGGATCGTACTGACCAGTTCACCATAATAGTACAGACCGAAAATATAGGCATGGCTGTCGAAATCGACATCGTCCAATAGGCCTTCCGGGGCAAGCGACAGCGCGCCGTGGGCCTTGTAGGCCTTGTAGCGCAGCCGCTCCACCTCCTCCATGTCTTCGCTGCTTTCGACACGGCGATATTCGACATGATCCAGAATTTCCAGGATTTTACTGCTGAAATCGCCACGCGTAAAAAGTGTATCTGACATTTTTTCGATCCGCTCGTTAACGGATCATTAATCATACGCCGCCGATTTATAGGCAAGAAAATCTGAGAATTTGCGTTAAATTTAAATTATTAAGGTTAACGGCGCGCAAGATTTTCGGCTGGATAACAAGTCGCTTGCAGACGGCTCAGGCGACCTTGGTGCGACGGCGCTGGACGGTGCGGCGGCCGATACCCTCTTGCAGCAGCGTGATGTTCTGGGAAGGCACCGGCTGCGAGAAAACATAGCCCTGCACGAGATCGGCGCTGCGGTGCTTGTTGAGCAGCGCCAGTTGCTCCTCGGTCTCCACACCTTCGATCACGATCTTCAAACCCAGTTCGCGGGCGAGATTGACCGTGCCGCGCAAGAGCTTGAGGCGGCGCGCGTCCTCGGCGATGTTGCGCACGAAGGAGCGGTCGATCTTGACGATATCGAGCGGCAGCGTGTCGAGATAACTGAGGCTGGAGAAGCCGGTGCCGAAATCGTCGATGGCGATGGTGATGCCGCGGGACCTGAGTTCCGCCAGGATGGCGCGCACCGCCGCCGGTTCGTCGATCAGGCAGCTCTCGGTAACCTCGAGATGCAGCCGCGCCGCGGCGAGGCCGGAACGGGCAAGCGCATCGGCGACGACTGAAAGGATGTCAGCATCGCGCAGATCCCGTGCCGAAAGGTTGACCGAAACGGCGATATGTTCCGGCCAGGTCATGCATTCGCTGCAGGCCTTGAACAGCACGAAACGAGTGATGTCGGAGATGATGCCCATATCCTCGGCGAGCCGGATGAAGACGTCGGGTGGGATCGAGCCCCTCTCCGGATGCACCCAGCGCGCCAAGGCTTCGGCACATTCGATCCGCGAGCCGTCGGCCCGGAACATCGGCTGGAAGACGAGATGCAGCGCCTGCGCCGAGACCGCGTCGCGGAGATCCGCCTTCAGCTTCTGCTGCTCGATATAGCGGCCGTCCATTTCCCGCTCAAAGCCTGAGATGCCACCCTTGAAACGCGACTTGCTTTCGAACAGGGCAAGGTCCGCCTTGACGCTCCATTCGTCCATGGCGAACGAATCGCTTTCGAGGATCGCGTAGCCGGCGCTGAGCGAAACGAGAAAGGTTATTTCGTCGACCTCGTAGTGGCCCTGGATCGCGGCGTGAACGCGGCGGATTTCGCGGTCGAGCGAGGCCTGCTCCTTCGCACGCGGGAAGAACAAGATGAACTGATCTCCCATGAGCCGACCGAGAATGGCATTTCCGGAGGCCTGCTTGATGCGGGCGGTGATGGCGCAGAGCAGATGGTCGCCGGTGACATGACCGCGCATGTCGTTGACATGTTTGAACTCGTCGATATCGAGCACCATGAAGCCGAGCGGCCCGTTCTTCTTCGGATATTTGGCAAAATACTCCTGCACCAGCTGGCCGAAATATTCCCGGTTGGGCAGGCCGGTCAGCGCGTCGAAGCGCACCATATGCAGGATCTTCTGCTCCGCCTTCACCCGGCTCGACACGTCCTCGAAGATCAACACGGCGCCGCCATCGGCCCTGCGGCTGGCAGAGAATTCCAGTGACAGGCTCTCGGGAAAATGAATGAGCGTGCGCGACAGGCTGCCCTCGGCGACCTGGGTGAGCTGGCGCAGGATGAGCTCCGGCTGCGAGGCATCCATGAAGCTGTAGCGCGCGCCGTAGCGCAGCACGGTGCCGAGATCGCGGTCCTTCAGCCGGTCCGGCGCACCGATCTTCAGAAGCTCGCAGGCCTTGCGATTGACCACCTGGATCCGGTTTTCGGCATCGACCATGACGAGGCCGTGCGGCATGTTGTTTAGCGCCGTATCGAAACGGTCGGCAATGATGGTGATTTCACGGCGCGCAATCACGTTCTCATAGAGAAACTCGCGCACGCCATTCGCCATGGCCCGGGTCGTCAGCCAGAAAGGAATGAGGAAGATCGAAAGCAAGCCACGATAGAAATCCAGCGCTAGTAGGCTGCAGACGATCATCGGCAGGCAGCAGAAGAGCGTCTGGAGGTCGACTGCGAAGCGCGAGCCGTAGTTGCGGCCGACGACGGAAACCATGGTCGCCATGGTGACGGAAATGCAGGCAAGCTCCGCAAAGGAATCATGCACGACGAAGATGGCGTAGCCACTGGCGATGCCGAGGAGCGCGGTGGTGCAGGCTCCGCTGCCAACGAGAATCCGCTCCCAACGCTCGATTCCGGCGTGCGACAGGCTCTGCTTGTCGACACGATCGAACTGCCGGAAGATAACCATGCGAGCGCTGAAGACCAGAAGGAAGGCGACCGACAGCAGGATGTAGATGGAGTGCTGCGTCTTGGCAGCCACGGCAAGGCATGTCGCAACATGCACAATCACGCCAACGATAAGCGTCATGCGGTTCCCGGACAGGGAACTCACAAACGACAGATACACATCCTTAGGGACCCTGTTCGGGTTATGTGGCTTCATCCATACTTTCCCTGTGCGCGGGAAATGTAAACGGAACCCTTTAAAAATTGATTTCAAACGGTTCAAACATTTGGTCAATTTTTCTAAAACTATAGGATGAAGGGTACACTCAATACGGGATAATACAGCTTTCTCGCGAGGTTTTTGAAAAAATATCCGCCTCTGAGTTGCCTTTATTTTCCACGGGATCGCAGTCTTTAGCCGTATAAGACTATATTCCAAGGCGGCCCGTTTATCCTTCCAATTTCAAAAACCCTGGTCTACACCGGTTGCAGGGGAGAACTGCCGAAAACGGCGAGACAATAAGGGGAGGCGAATGTCGGTATTCCTGGCCGCCAGTCGGCTGATCGACTCGATCAGCGAGTTCATGGGAAAACTTTCCGAATATATGGTGCTGTTCTGCTGTCTGATCAGCGCCGGAAACGCCATCGTGCGCTACGCCTTCAACTACAGTTCGAACGGCTGGCTCGAGATCCAGTGGTATCTCTTCGCCTTCGTCKTGCTGCTCGGCGCCTCGCATGCGCTGCGCAACAACGAGCATGTCCGCGTCGACCTGATCTATGGCTCGGTTTCCGACAGGGCGAAGATCTGGATCGACATCGTTGGCCTCATCCTCTTCCTCATTCCCGTCTGCATCTTCCTCACCTGGGTCTCCTGGCCCTTCTTCGCGCTTTCCTACCGGCAGGGGGAAATATCGGGCAACGCCGGCGGGCTGATCCGCTGGCCCGTCAAGCTGGTCCTGGTCGCCGGTTTCGCGCTGCTCTCCCTTCAGGGCGTTTCCGAGCTGATTAAGCGGGTCGCAGCCGTTACCGGCCATATCAGCATCGACACGAAATACGAAAAGCCGCTGCAGTAACGCGCGCCTGGAGGAACGGATTTGTTTGATTTCGGCATCATTCCGCCGGCCATGTTCCTGGGCATGGTCATCTTCATGCTCTACGGCTTTCCGGTCGCCTTTTCGCTGGCCGCCGTCGGCCTGTTTTTCGGCATCATCGGCATCATCACCGGCCATTTCGACGAAGCCCTCCTGCAGGCGCTGCCGCTGCGCTTCTTCGGCATCGTCTCCAACGACCTCCTGCTCGCCATTCCCTTCTTCACCTTCATGGGTGCGATACTGGAGCGTTGCGGGCTGGCCGAGGATCTGCTCGAAGGCACCGGCAAACTCTTCGGTGGCATTCCGGGCGGCCTCGCCTATGCGGTCATCCTCGTCGGCGCCGTGCTTGGCGCGATCACCGGCACAGTGGCTGCCTCGGTCATCACCATGGGTGTGATTTCGCTGCCGATCATGCTGCGCTACGGCTACAATCCACGCCTTGCTACCGGCGTCATCGCCGCCTCCGGCACGATCACCCAGGTGATCCCGCCCTCGCTGGTACTCGTCGTTCTCGCCGACCAGCTCGGCAAATCGGTCGGTGACATGTATCGCGGCGCGATCGGCCCGTCGATCCTGCAGGTGGCGATCTTTGTCCTCTTCATCCTGGTGCTATCGATCGTCCGGCCAAAATCGATGCCGCCGCTGCCAAAGGAAGTGCGCGGCGACTTCAATTGGGCGCTGCTCGTGAAGGTGCTGATGGGCATGGTGCCCTCGATCGTGCTGATCTTCCTCGTGCTCGGCACGATTTTCATGGGTCTTGCGACGCCGACGGAAGCCGGCGCGCTCGGCGTCGTCGGCGCCATGGTGCTCGCGGCCATGAACCGGCGCCTCACCTGGCCGCTGGTCCGCGAGGCGATGGCATCGACCACGCACATCACCTCCATGGTTGTGATGATCCTTATCGGCTCCACCTGTTTCAGCCTGGTCTTCCAGGGCATGGACGGCTCGCGCTGGATCGAGCACATGCTATCGGGCATTCCCGGCGGCCCGGTCGGTTTCCTGATCTTCGTCAACATCTTCATCTTCGTGCTCGCCTTCTTCCTCGATTTCTTCGAGATCGCCTTTATCGTCATCCCGATGCTCGCCCCCGTCGCCTCCAATCTCGGCATCGACCTGATCTGGTTCGGCTTGCTGATCTGCGTCAACATGCAGACGAGCTTCATGCACCCGCCCTTCGGCTTCGCGCTCTTCTACCTGCGCTCGATCGCCGGCCGCGAGGTCAAGACCTCGGATATCTACATGGGTGCGCTTCCCTGGGTCGGGATGCAGCTGATCCTGGTGGCTATCGTGATCTTCTGGCCACAATCGGTGACCTACTGGCTGGACCATGGCCCGAAGGTCGACCCGAACTCGATCAAGATTGAAGTCCCGGGCTTCGGCGGTCAGCTCGGTCTGCCCCCGCTCGGCGGCAACAATGGCTCGCCGCAGATCCCGGGCCTGACCCTGCCGCCGCTGAATGGCCTGCCGGGAGCGCCGCCGGCGCCCGCCAAATAGCCAGCAAAAAGCAAAACCCCGGATCGAAATCCGGGGTTCTGGTATCGCGTTCGTGTAAACCACCAATGTCAGCGGCGGGGGCTCCTAGATCTTACCCGCGCGCTGTTGGATCATCATGAACGTATCGAATGTGTATTCCGAAAGCTGCATCCAGAGATAGGCGTCGCGCTTGAAGGCGGTCTGGTCCTCGTAGATCTTCTTGAAATACTGGTTCGTGCCTGAGATTTCGCTGTAGATACCGGTCGCGGCCTGGAAGCAGGCTTCCATGATCTCCTGGCTGAACGGCCGCAGCGTTGCGCCTTCCGCAACGAGCTGCTTCAACGCGCTCGGGTTCTTCGTGTCGTATTTTGCCAGCATATTGGTGTTGGCGAAAGCGCAGGCGTCGTTGAGCGCTGCCTGATAGTGCTTCGGCAGGCTGCTCCATTTATCGAGATTGAAGAAGGCATGCACCGTCGGGCCACCTTCCCACCAGCCCGGATAATAGTAGTACTTCGCCACCTTGTGGAAGCCGAGCTTCAGGTCGTCATAGGGGCCGACGAATTCTGCCGCGTCGATCGTTCCCTTTTCCAGCGCCGGGTAGATGTCGCCGCCGGCGATCTGCTGTGGGATGACGCCGACCTTCTCCATGACGCGGCCAGCGAGGCCGGCAATGCGCATCTTGACACCCTTGAGATCGTCGAGCGTGTTGATTTCCTTGCGGAACCAGCCGCCCATCTGCGCACCAGTATTGCCGGCCGGCAGGGCATACATGCCCTGTGTGGCATAGAATTCGTTCATCAGGGTATTGCCGTTGCCCTGGTAAAACCAGGCATTGGTCAGGCGGCTGTTCAGTCCGAACGGAATGGCCGTTCCGATGGCGTAGGTCGGGTCCTTGCCCACGAAATAATAGGAGGTGGTATGGGCTGCCTCGACCGTACCCGCCGCTACAGCATCAACGGCCTGCAGGCCGGGGACGATTTCACCGGCTGCGAAAGGCTGTATCGTGAAATTACCGTCAGTGGCAGCAGAAACATGCTTGGCGATATCGTCGGCGCCGCCATAGATCGTGTCCAGGCTCTTCGGAAACGACGAGGTCATACGCCAGGAAATCTTCGGGTTCTCCTGCGCAATTGCAGGCGCTGCCAGAGCACTTGCGGCAACGGCACCGGCGCCGGCTGTTCCCGCCTTTTTCATAAACGAACGACGATCCATCAAAAACCTCCCGTATAGATGGCACTGCGCGGTCAATCCTCACCCCTACCCGCAGTAATGGCAAAGCTAAGCATGGCGGAAGAAGCGTTTCAAGCTATAGTCTATTAGTCTTTGGGATCACGACCCTTCTGTGACACGGCCCACACATCCATCGGAATCAGCAGCTTAGCGCGTCTCATACCGGGCGCACTGCAGGAACCGCCGCAATTTGGCCGCCGCCCGCATCCAAGCGTTGACTTACCGGCCAGTCTGGCCGCAGAAACGTCCGATATTGTTTTTCCGAGGCGAAGATGACGAAACCGATCGTGGCCATTCCTGCCGATATCCGCACCCTCGACGGCGCAACCTGGCATGCCGTGCAGCATCAGTATCTGCGTGCGGCGCTGAACGCCGCCGGCGTGATGGCCTTCATCATTCCCGCTTTCGAGGAAGGCTATGACACGGATGCGATTCTGGATCGCGTCGACGGCGTGCTGGTTTCCGGCTCGGCCAGCAATGTACACCCCTCGCTCTACGGCATCGAAGCCAAGGAGGCGGATGGCCCCTTCGACCCCGCCCGCGACGCTACGAGCCTGCCGCTGATCCGCCGCGCAATCGACCGCGCCATCCCGCTTCTCGCCATCTGCCGCGGCATTCAGGAATTGAACGTCGCGCTCGGCGGGTCGCTCGCCAGTGAGATCCAGGAACAGCCCGGCATCTGGGACCACCGCAAACCCGATATCACCGATCGCGACGGCATGTATGCGATCCGTCAAAGCGTCTTCATCAAGGAAGGCTCGTGCATTGCCGGCATTATCGGCGCCGGCGAGATCCGCGTGAACTCCCTGCATCGGCAGGCGATCGCCAAGACCGCACCGCGTCTGCAGGTGGAGGCCGCGGCAGAGGACGGCACAATCGAGGCCGTCTCAGTCATCGATGCCAAGGCCTTCGCGGTCGGCGTGCAGTGGCACCCGGAATACTGGGCCGAGACCGACAAGCCCTCGAACAAGCTCTTTAGCGCTTTCGGCGATGCCGTCAGAGATTACGCCGCCAACAGGCTGCCATCGCTTTAGCCACAGGCAATAACCTGAAAACTGAAGGCCGCCGGTTCGCTCCGACGGCCTTCTTCATCTTTAGCGAAATAGCTCAGCGGCCGCCTTCGATCTTGCGGTGACGCTGATTGCTGCCGTTCACGCCATAGGGATATTGCCCCGGCATCGGCGCACTGACCTCGTTGAGCTTTGCCGTCTCGTCTGCCGAAAGCACGAATTGCGCAGCAGCGAGATTGTCGGCGAGTTGTTCGGACGTGCGGGCACCGAGAATGACCGAGGTTACAGCCGGACGCGCCGCCACCCAGGAAAGCGCCACCTGCGCCATGCTGACGCCGCGTGCCTTGGCGATCTCTTCCACTATGCTGATGATACCCCAGGTTCGTTCCTGCGCGTTGCGGGCAGCATAGGCCTCGCCGCCGCGATTGGGATTTTCGCCGAGGCGCGTTGCACCCGTCGGCGTCTCGTCGCGCTTGTACTTGCCGGTCAGCCAGCCGCCGCCGAGTGGAGACCAGGGCAGAAGGCCCATGCCGGCATCCTGGCAGGCATCGACGATCTCGAGTTCGATGTCGCGCATCAGCAGGTTATATTGCGGCTGCAGCGTTACCGGCCGCGTATAGCCCTGGGCCTTGGCGATTTCGGAAGCCTTGGCAATGTGCCAGCCGACATAATTCGAGAAGCCGTAATAGCCGATCTTGCCCGAGCGAACGGCATCATCGAGGAACCGAAGCGTCTCCTCGATCGGCGTCAGCGCATCCCATGCATGCATCTGGTAGAGATCGATATGCTCGACACCGAGGCGGCTGAGCGAGTCGTTCAAAGCCTGATTGAGATGACGGCGGGAAAGGCCGATATCGTTCGGCCCATCGCCCATCGGGAAGCGGCCCTTGGTGGCGATTACGGCCTGCTTTGCTTCTGCCGGGCGTGCCTTGAGCCAGCGGCCGATGATCTCCTCCGATGCGCCGGCGCTGTAGACGTCAGCCGTATCGATGAAATTGCCGCCCCAGGCAAAATAGTCGTCGAGCATCTTGAAGGAGGCCGCCTCATCGGACTCCTTCCCGAAGGTCATTGTGCCCAGGCAATATGCGGTGACGACGGCCCCGCTGGGACCGAGCTTGCGATAATCCATTTCTGCCTCCTTCCAGAGGCGCCGGCTGCCCGCACGAGAAATCGCCGGGCGGAGCAGACGCTCCCCGATCAAATCGCTATGTGTAAGCTTGAGACGGCGAAATGCCGCCGATGAAAATCACGGCCGCTGGGAATGAACGCGGCCGGAGCCAATCATAGCCAATCCTTCCCGGCCGACCAAGTAGGGAAACGGGAAAAAGTCCAAGGGCAAAATAGGAACAAGCAAAACACTCCCTCCGCCTTCACGGAAGGAGCGGGGAACGGCCTATTGCTTGACCGGCGTTTCCGCCACCGGCGTCACCGGCTTGCCCTGCTCGAACCACGAGATGAGGTTTTCCGCCACCAGATCCGCCATCGCATTACGTGTCGGTATCGAGGCCGAGCCGACATGCGGCACCAGCACCGTATTCGGCGCAGAAAGCAGACCGGCCGGCACATTCGGCTCATCATAGAAGACATCGAGGCCGGCACCACCAATGGTGCCTGCATCGAGCGCAGCAATCAGCGCATCCTCATCCATCGTCCAGCCGCGGCCGACATTGACGACGATGCCATCGGGGCCAAGCGCGGAAAGAACCTCCGCGTTGATCGTCCGGTGCGTCTGCGGCGTTTTCGGCACGATCGCAATCAGCGTATCGACGGCCTCGGCAAGCCCCTTCAGCGTCGGGTGATAATCATAAGGCGCATCGATGTGGCGCGAGCGGGTATGGTAGCTGATTTTCACCTTGAAGGGCTCCAGCCGCTTGGCAATTTCAAGGCCGATGCGGCCGAGACCGTAGAGGCCGACATGCCGGCCTTTCAGCGAAAAGCGCGTCAGCGGATAGGAAGCGCCCGGCTTCCAGTTACCATCCCTGAGCCAGTTCTCCGCCTTCGGCAGCTCGCGAATAGCGTTGAGCAGAAGCGCAATGGCTGTGTCGGCCACCTCGTCGTTCAGCACGTCAGGCGTATTGGTGACGATGATGCCCTTCGAGCCCGCAAGCTTTGCATCGATGCCGTCGTAGCCGACGCCGAAACTGGCGACGATCTCCAAATTCGGCAACTGCTCGAACCAGGCGGCTGGGAAAGCGCCGCTGAGCGCTACGCCGCGAATGCGTTTCGCCGTCTCGGCATCGAGCTTCAGCGTCTCGTCGCGCTCGACGGCCACCACCTCGAAACGATCCTTCAGCTGGGCGAGAACGCGATCATGCATCTTCCCGGGAACGAGAACGGCAATGCGGGACATAGCTTTTCCTCTTGGCTTCGGCGGTCAGGAACGCGGCCGATAAGGGCTGGTGGACTGGCGGATACGCATTTCCGGCTTGATGAGATGAATGCCATCAGGCTCATGACTGCCGGCAAGTCGATCAAGTAGGGCGCGGGCGGCAAGACGTCCAACTTCCGTCTGGCCGTTCCAGACGGTGGTCAGTGCCGGCGTGGCGATCGAAGCCTCCTCCAGATCGTCATAACCGGTCACCGAGATATCGCTGCCGGGCACGAGCCCGGCGCGGGCAATGCCGTTCATGAGGCCGATCGCGACCAGATCGTTCCAGCAGACGGCAGCACTCGGCTTTTGCGGCAGGGAAAGGAAATGCACCGCCGCCTCGAAACCGCCCTGTTTCGAGCGTGGGCCGGGAATGCGCAGGTTCGGATCGACCTCGATGCCGGCCTTGCGCAGCGCATTGACGTAGCCCTGATAGCGGTCGCGCCCGGTTGAGGTCTGATCGGTGCCGCCGATCATCGCAATCGTCCGGTGACCAAGGCCGATCAGGTGGTTGGTAGCAAGCGAAATGCCATAGCTGTCGTCACCGCGATAGGTCGGTACATCCTGGCTGTCCATGGAGCGCGCGACGAGAATGGCCGGCATGCCGTTTTCTTCCGCGAGCTGGATATCCTCCGGCGGTGTGCCGATCGCCGGGGACATGATGACCCCGTCACCGCCGAGCTGCAGCAGGGTTTCGATGAAGGTACGCTGCTTCTCGACGGAATCGTAATGGTTCGAGAGAATGAAGGTGTGGCGACTGCGGTCGAGTTCGCTTTCGATCGCCTTCAGGATTTCCCCGTAGAACGGGTTCATGATGTCATGCACGACAACGCCGATAATGCCGGAACGCGATGTGCGCAGGCTGGCGGCACGGCGATTGTAGATGTAACCGAGCGCGCGGGCCTGTTCCTTGATCTTTTCGCGGGTATTGCCCGCAACGAGCGGACTGTCGCGTAAGGCAAGGGAAACGGTCGCCGTTGATATGCCGAGCGTTTCTGCAATCGTCGAAAGCTTGATCTTCTGAACCACGTCTCCTCCTCCAGGCAACGCGTAAAGCCGGTTAAAGCTGCCGCAGTGCAGCGACAGCCTTAAAAAGTTTAATTAAAAGATTTAAGCGGCACAGGCAATTCGCCTTTGAGGAAATTTTCAGTCTTCCTCATCTTCATCCGCATGCATTGCCTCTGCCTGCAGATTGGCGTCGATTGCCTTGAGCAGGCGTACGAGATTGCGGATCTCCTTCTCGGAGAAATCCAGCGTCGCGAGCTTGTCGCAGGAGGAGGCGGCAAGTTCGATCCCCTGAACGCTTCCGCGGCCGAGATCGGTGAGATAGACCTTGGTGAGGCGGGCATCCTCGGCATCGGGCTTGCGCTCGAGGAAGCCCTGCGCCTCCATGCGGCCGATCGTACGGGTCATGGTGGGCGCCTTGACACCGAGCTTCTGGGCAAGCCCGCCGGCTGTCATGCCGTCGCTTTCGGTAAGGGAAATGATGACGCCGTCCTGGCCGGCATAGAGCCCGCTTTCGAGCAGGTTGCGCGAAAGGACCGTGCGCATGGAGCGCGCAGCCTGCGTCAAAGCCGGGGAAAGATCGACAAGCGTATACTCGGTCTGGTCCTTCTTTTTCTTGTGCTTCTTGCCGTCCTTATGCTTCTTGCCCATTGCCATCCCTTTGATCTTTAAGCACTGCCCAGGCTGCGTTATGACATTGCCCATCATCTCGTCATAAACAAGAGGCAAGGCCGATGTTGGTTCCGTCGTTCCGTTTCGAGGACAATGATCCCGCACTTGCCCCAGAGGCGCGGCATCAGTGGATTGCGCTGCTGCCGCTCGGCGCACATGAACAGCACGGTCCCCATCTGCCCTTCGAAACCGACACATTGATCGCGCAGGGCATTATCAACAGGCTCAAAACCGCCCTTCCGGCCGGTTTGCCCGTCACCGTACTCCCCATCGAATCGGTCGGCTACTCCTTAGAGCACATGGATGTTGAAGGAACGAAGACGCTCTCTTTCGAGACAGCCGTGAAGCGCTGGCTCGACATAGCGGAAAACCTCTCGAAGCTCGGTATCCGCAAGTTCGTGATGCTGAACGCCCATGGCGGCAACTCGCCACTGATGACCATCGTCGCCACGGAGGCGCGTGTGCGCTTCAACATGCTGGCTGTCGCCACGAGCTGGACCCGCTTCGGCCTGCCGGAGGGTGTGATCTTGCCTGATGAAAAGGCTGTAGACATTCACGGCGGAGATATCGAAACATCCGTCATGCTGGCGCTCTATCCGGACAGGGTGGATATGGAGAAAGCCGCAGATTTTCCTTCCAACCAGACAGAGTTCGCTCGGCGCTTCAAGCACCTGCGCGCTTATGGTCCGCATGCCTTCGGCTGGAAGATGTCCGATCTCAACCCGCAGGGCGTCGCAGGCAATGCGAAAAAGGCGACTGCGGAAAAGGGTGAGGCCCTGATCGCCCATGCCGTCAGCGGATTGGTGGAACTGCTGCTGGATGTCGATGCTTTCAACGCAGAAACGCTGCGATGAAGACGCGGCTTTGCACAGAAAGCAATGTGATCTTATAACATACAAAACCCTTTGAACTGCCGCTTCCAAGCGCCTATATGAAACCGACCCATTCTGGCTCCGGACTTTGCCGTCGGGGTCAATATCCTACTTTCGAGGTTCTCATGACCGACGCGATCCAGACACAGCAGAAGCCCATCCCCGTCACCGTGCTCACCGGTTATCTCGGTGCCGGCAAGACGACCCTGCTCAACCGCATCCTTTCCGAAAATCACGGCAAGAAATATGCTGTCATCGTCAACGAATTCGGCGAGATCGGCATCGATAACGACCTCATCGTCGAGTCCGATGAAGAAATCTACGAAATGAACAATGGCTGTGTGTGCTGCACTGTCCGCGGCGACCTCATCCGCGTCGTCGAAGGCCTGATGCGCCGCCCCGGCCGCTTTGATGGCATCATCGTCGAAACCACCGGCCTTGCCGATCCGGTTCCGGTTGCCCAGACCTTCTTCATGGATGACGACGTCCGCGCCAAGACCGAGCTCGATGCCGTCATCGCCCTAGTTGACGCCAAGCACCTGCCGCTGCGCCTGAAGGACAGCCGTGAGGCAGAAGACCAGATCGCGTTCGCCGACGTCGTCATCATCAACAAGACCGATCTCGTCACGCCGGAAGAACTGGCCCAGATCGAAGACATCGTGAACGCCATCAACCCGGCTGCTCGCGTCTATAAGACGAGCCGTTCCGGCGTTGATCTCGCTCGCGTTCTGGACCAGGGCGCCTTCAACCTTGAGCGCGCGCTGGAAAACGATCCGCATTTCCTCGAGCACGGCCATGACGATCATGTTTGCGGTCCGGATTGCGATCATGATCACCATGGTCATGACCATCATGATCATGACCATCACCACCATCATCATGGTGAGATGTCGGCAATCCATGACGTGACGGTGCAGTCCGTTTCGTTGCGGGGCGGCGAGATGAACCCCGAACGCTTTTTCCCCTGGATCCAGAAGATCACCCAGACGCAAGGCCCGAGCATTCTGCGCCTCAAGGGCATCATCGCCTTCAAGGGTGACGCCGAGCGTTATGTCGTCCAGGGCGTACATATGATCATCGAAGGCGACCATCAGCGCCCCTGGAAGGACGGCGAAAAGCATGAGAGCCGTCTCGTCTTCATCGGCCGCGACCTCGACCGCGCCAAGCTCGAAGAATCCTTCA
Source organism: Rhizobium sp. P1_E6 (assembly GCF_056405875.1). Lineage (NCBI taxonomy): Bacteria > Pseudomonadati > Pseudomonadota > Alphaproteobacteria > Hyphomicrobiales > Rhizobiaceae > Rhizobium > Rhizobium sp. P1_E6. The sequence goes on from NZ_JBFUBG010000004.1 coordinate 159,618, forward strand.
AGGCGTGTGAGGCGACCGCCTGATGCCAACAGTTGCACCGCTTGATCTCGACGGCCACGTTCTGGCCGTCGAATTTTTAGGTGATGTCCCTTTCTTCGCGAATGCCGACGGTACCTTTCACCGGCTCGATGGCGGCGACAAGGTCATCGAAGCCCATCAGGGCATGCTGACGGCGATCCGCGATCCCTACAGTGAAAGCCTGATTTCGGGCGGCGAGGATGGCAAGGTGCTGCGCATTACTGCTGACGGCAGCGTCAGCGAAATTGCCTCAGCACCGCGCAAATGGATTTCGCAAGTCGCCGCCGGTCCGCAGGGCGCAATCGCCTATTCCCACGGCAAGAGCACGCTCGTGCGCCTCGCCGATGGCACGTCTAAGGAATTTCCCGAAGAGCGCACGGTCGAAGGCATCGCCTTCGCGCCCAAGGGCCTGCGTATTGCTGCCGCCCGTTATAACGGCGTATCGCTGCATTGGGTCGGCACGAGCGCCAAGCCTGTCGATCTCGAATGGAAGGGCGCTCATACCGGCGTCACCTTTTCGCCTGATGGCAACTTCCTCGTCACATCGATGCAGGAAAATGCGCTGCACGGCTGGAAACTCGACGTCAAGTCGGGCACTGAGGCCCGTCACATGCGCATGACCGGCTATCCTGCCAAGGTGAAGTCGCTCTCCTGGTCCGCCAAGGGCAAGTGGCTTGCCTCTTCGGGCGCGCCGGCCGCCATCGTCTGGCCCTTCCAGGGCAAGGACGGTCCGATGGGCAAGGCGCCGCTGGAGCTAGGCACCCGTGCCAACATCATGGCAACCGCGGTGAAATTCCACCCGGTTGAGGATATCCTCGCCATTGGATTCATTGATGGCATGATCCTTGCCGTTCGCCTCGCCGACAACAAGGAAGCGCTGCTGCGTCGCCCCGGCAAGGGGGCGATCACCGGTATGAGCTGGAGCAGGGACGGCAAGCTGCTCGCTTTTGCTTCCGAGACCGGCGATTGCGGTGTAGTAGATATTGCGGCCTGAGGAAAAACGGATGCCGATGACAAGGATAGCAGCACCAGAAGAGCGAACGGGCGGTAGCATGGGTTCTCCGTGGCCCACCATCCGTGCCGAAGCTATCGATCTGGCGGATCGCGAGCCGACTCTTCGTAAACTGCTTTCGACACAGATCATCCGCGCAGAAAATGATACCCATATCATCGCACATGTGATCTCGGCGCGCCTCTCGGTCGCGAAGGTCGATGCCGAAGACCTGTTCCAGCTGTTCTACGGCACATTGCAGGACCACCCCGATATCGGCGCCGCCATCGAAGCCGATCTTCTGGCCGTGCGCGAACGCGATCCCGCCTGCACCACCTATCTGCACGCATTGTTGAACCTGAAGGGCTTCCATGCCCTTCAGACACACCGTATTGCCCATGCCCTGTGGATGGCTGGCCGCGTAGAGATTGCAAGCTGGCTTTCCAATCTCGCCTCGCTGGTCTTCGGCCCGGATATCCATCCAGCGGCACGGATCGGTTCCTCGATCATGCTCGATCATGGGTCGGGCATCGTTATCGGCGAGACGGCCGTCATCGAAGATGAAGTCTCTATTCTGCAGAACGTCACGCTTGGCGGCACGGGCAAGGAGACAGGTGATCGCCACCCGAAGATCCGCCACGGCGTGATGATCGGCGCCGGTGCGAAGATCCTCGGCAATATCGAGATCGGCGCTTTCAGCAAGATCGCAGCCGGCAGTGTTGTGCTGAAAGCAGTTCCTGCTCATTGCACGGTTGCCGGTGTTCCGGCGGCTGTTGTGCGTATTCATCGCAATGATGAAATCCCGGCCGAAACGATGGATCAAAATATCTAGACTTAGGCCACCCGCTCAAGCCGCGTGCTGCTTTTCCCCTGACACTTCGACCCGGTTGCGGCCTTCGCGCTTCGAACGGTAGAGCGCCTCATCTGCCTTCTGCACGAGCCGCTCGAAATCCCCGCCCTCTTCCGTGCGTGTGGAAACGCCGATGCTGAGCGTCGGGAAGGTCGCCAGATCCGGCATCTGCATGACGGCTGCCACAAACGAAAGGCGAATGCGGTTTGCGATCTCTACTGCTTCTTCCCGATCGACATTGCGGAGCACCGCCAGGAATTCATCCCCGCCTTGCCGGGCAAGCAGGTCGCAGGGACGCATGATACCCTTCGACACTTTGGAGAAAAGTCGCAGGACCTCGTCGCCGGCGGCATGACCGTGCTGGTCGTTCAACTGCTTGAAATTGTCGATATCGATGATGAGAAGCGATACCGGCTGGCCGGCAAGCAACGGCACATACTGGGCAAGGCCGCTGCGGTTGAGCGTCCCGGTCAGCGCATCGTGATGCGCAAGCTCGATGAGCTGGTTCCGGCTCCTCTCCGCCGCCATCAGCACCATCGCCATGCTGCGAAGCATGATGAAAGCCACTGCCGACACCGCCATCCAGCTATGGATGATGCTGCCGCCAAAGGGATCCGGCCCGCCGATGTCTCCGGTTGCAGCAAGAAGGCTGCGAACCGCGAAGATCGCTGCGGTGACGACGTAAAGCCCCAGAAGAAGAGCCGCCGAATAAAGTTTCTCACGGCGGAGAATGCCCGCTGCTTCCCTGGCGATGGTGATATCGCAGAGGCAGCAGATCACCGAGACATAAAGGAGACGCTCAGATATCGCTGCGGGATCGCTGATGAAAAGGGCCACGGGCATGCTGCCGCAGATTATCACGAGCCAGGAATAGCGCCGGTCGATCGGACGCCCCGCAAAGGCGCGGACGGCAAAAAACATCAGCATATAGCCGACGATGGTCAGCACATTGCCCGCATCGATCGAGATATAATAGGGAACGAGATTGCGTAGCGCGACGAGGAAGGAACCGATACCGACCAGCAGGTTGCTGGCACCCCACCAGAGCGGCCAGCGCTCGAAGCGGCCCGTCGCATAGGCAGCGAACTGGAGCGCGCTCAAAACGATGCAGCTCACCGCTACGATGAAATAGATTGTCCGCAGATCCAGCAGCATCGAGCCTATCCTGAAGTCCCACGCGGCGGACCCTACAGGAAGCGATTTGCAGTTTGATTGGATGCTTCGCTAAAAATTTAGCGACATCTGGTTTTGTGCGTCAGGTGGACCGTACTGTCCCGATGATGTCAGCCAGCAGGCCGTGCAGCGAATCTCGGTAGCCGTCGCGGGCCGAAGGGCCGCTCTCCTGCGAGGTCATGACGACCGTGAGATCGAGCGACGGAACGATGTAGAGCATCTGTCCGCCATAGCCCCATGCGAAATGCACCTGCTCTCCGCCGATCTGTCGGGTGAACCAGCCATAGCCATATTCGTCACCGGAGAAACGCGAATTGGTGCGGTGCTGCCAGGACTGCGCCACCCAGTCCGCCGGAACCACCTGTTTGCCGTCGCCCGCGCGCCCGCCATTGCGATAAAGCTCGCCGAAGGCAAGCAGCGATCGGGCGCTCATCGCCATCTGGTTGCCACCGAGGTAGATGCCTTGCGGATCGCGCTCCCACGCACCGATCCGAAAGCCCTCGACGGGACCGAGCCATTCGCGCGCCAACGCCAGCGTCGACTTGCCGCCGACCTTGGTGAGAATGGCGGAAAGAAGATGTGTAGAGGCGGTGGAATAGAGCATCTCCCCGCCGGGCTGATCGACGAAAGGCTGTGAGAGCGCAAAACGCACCCAGTTGCGTGAGGAGACCCAGCGCCCGTAATTCGCCCCCGACATACGATCCAATCCCGCCTGCATGGAGAGCAGATTGCCGATCGTGATGTCGTTGAGGCGCGAATCCGGAAAAGCGGGCAGATCTGCCTTCAGGATCGGCGCGATCTTCTGATCCGGCCCTTCCAGCAAGCCCTTGCCGATAGCGATGCCGACCAGCGCCGACATGATCGATTTCGAAGCGGATTTGATGTTGGTCGATTCCAACGGGGTATGACCGCGATAGCCGCGCTCTGCCACCACACGCCCATCACGGGCGACGACGACCGTTTTCAGCGGCTTCATCTCGTCTCGACTTCCGACACTGTCCAGGAGAGTTGAGACGGTGCTCCCCTGCTGCTGGGCGACAGCGGAGACAGGGGCGAGCAGCAGAAGACAGAGAACAAGGCGCTTGATCATGGAGCAATGAGCTAGCGCAACTGCATGCCGAAATCAGCAGCGGAGATCAGTGATTCACGCGGACGTGAAACTTTATGATCCGCGCACAGGCCACTTGCAGTCCCGCAAAGCGGCACGACATACTGCACATGATCAGCCCATATGCGCATTTGGAGGAGACTGCATGGCCCGAGTGATCGTCATCGGAGCAACAGGACATGTCGGCACCTATCTCGTACCCCGCCTTGTCGAGGCCGGCCATGAGGTGGTGGCGATCAGCCGCGGCGCAGCCGCGCCCTACAAGGCACACGAAGCATGGAGCCGCGTCGACATCAGGCATATGGATCGGGCAGCGCTTGAGGCGGAAGGCCGGTTCGGCCATGAGATTCGCGCGTTGGGTGGCGAGATCGTCATCGACATGATCTGCTTCACGCCTGACAGTAACGAACAGCTCGTGACCGCCCTCGAAGGCCATGTCGGCCATTTTCTTCATACAGGCACGATCTGGACGCACGGTTTCTCCACCGTCGTGCCGACACCCGAAGAGGCACCGAAGAAGCCCTTCGGCGACTACGGCGTGAAGAAAGCAGCCATCGAAGCCTATCTGCTACGGATGGCGCGAGAGAGAAACTTTCCTGCGACCCTCATTCATCCCGGCCATATCGTCGGCCCCGGCTGGAACCCATTAAACCCGGCAGGCCACTTCAATCCCAATGTCTTCACGACGCTGGCGCGCGGCGAGACGCTGGCTCTACCGAATTTCGGCATGGAAACCGTGCACCACGTCCATGCCGACGACATTGCCGAGCTCTTCATGGCCGCCATCGCAAAGCCGCAGGCGGCGATCGGCGAGGCTTTCCACGCAGTGTCGGAAAAAGCGCTCACGCTACGGGGGTATGCGGAGGCGATGGCCGCGTGGTTCGGCAAGGAACCAAAACTGGAATTCCTCCCCTATGAAGCCTGGGCGGAAAAACAGAACCCGGAAGAGGCGAGAGCCACCTGGGAACATCTCGCCCGCAGCCCCAACTGTTCGATGGAAAAAGCCCGCCGGCTGCTCGGCTTCACCCCGTGGCACAGCTCGCTGCAAGCCGTGCAGGAAGCCGTCCGCTGGCTGATAGACAATGGCCGCGTCGAGGCTAAGGCTCCCTAAGCCACCAGTGATAGCACTTAAACAAAAAAAGCCCCTCCCGGAGATTGGGAGGGGCTTTGCCGGTCAGGCCGCCTTCCGGACCGGCGCGCCAGCCAGCATGCGTCCCGAAGGAACGATCATGCCGGCAGCGCCGCCAAGCCAGCCCTCAACGAGCTCCAGCGCCAGAAAGCGCGAGCGTTCGAAGGGACCGGGCATGACAAGGTGACGAGCCTTCTCGGCGAAAAAGCCGAAACGCTCGTAATAGTCCGCATCGCCGACGAGCAGGATCGCGCCGTGGCCGCGGTTTTTTGCTTCGAGGATCGCCGCACGCATCAGCGCCGAGCCGATGCCCTTGCCGCCATGCCTGCCGTCGACGGCAAGCGGGCCGAGCAGCAGGGCGTCGAGCGGCGTGCCCTCGTGGTTGATACCGGCTTCGACGTTCCACAGGCGCACCGTGCCTATGACACGACCGTCACGGTCACGCGCGACCAGCGCCAGGCCTTCGGCCGGAACGCGGTTACGGCGGATCATTTCCGACGACTTCTTGCGACGGTCCGGACCCATGACGCGATCGAGCAAGCTCTCGCGAGCGACGACGTCGGACGGATTTTCCGCGTCGATGGTGAAAGTAACAGGCGCAAAGAATGCGCGGACAGAATCAAGAACAGCGGCCATCTTGGCCTCCCGTACCCAATACCGTTATCAGCGGCGATGAAGAGGAATTGTGAAGATGCCGCCCCGGCTGGTTACGGGGCTGGCGAAGTCGGACCTTAGATGACGTAGGCCTTCAGCGGGTCGAAACCGTTGAAAGCGACCGCCGAGTAGGTCGTCGTGTAGGCCCCTGTGCCTTCGATCAGGACCTCGTCGCCAATCGTCAGGGTGATCGGCAGCGGATAAAGGTTCTTCTCGTACAGCACGTCGGCCGAATCGCAGGTCGGGCCGGCGATCACGCAGGGCTCCATCTCGTCGCCGTCGCGCTCGGTGCGGATCGGGTAGCGGATGGCCTCGTCCATGGTTTCGGCGAGACCGCCGAACTTGCCGATGTMGAGGAAGACCCAGCGGGCGTCGTCATTATCAGACTTCTTGGAAATCAGAACGACTTCAGCCTTGATGACGCCTGCATTGCCGACCATGCCGCGACCCGGCTCGATGATCGTCTGCGGGATCTGGTTGCCGAAATGCGTGCGCAGCGCCTGGTAGATCGACTTGCCGTAAGCTTCCGCGGACGGAACGTCGCGCAGATACTTGGTCGGGAAGCCGCCGCCCATATTGACCATCTGCAGGTGGATGCCCTGCTTGGCAAGCTGGACGAAGACGCGCTTGGCATCGGCAAGCGCCGAATCCCATGCATCGACCTTGGTCATCTGCGAGCCGACATGGAACGACACGCCGTAAGACTGCAGGCCGAGCTGATGAGCGTAGACGAGAACGTCGACGGCCATCTGCGGAACGCAGCCGAACTTGCGCGATAGCGGCCATTCAGCACCTTCGCCATCGGTCAGGACGCGGCAGAATACGCGGGCGCCCGGAGCTGCACGGGAAATCTTCTCAACTTCCTCGTGGCTGTCGACTGCGAAGAGGCTGACGCCGAGCGCATGCGCACGGGCAACGTCGCGTTCTTTCTTGATCGTGTTGCCGTAGGAAATGCGAGCTGCGGTCGCACCGGCCTCAAGCGCCATTTCGATTTCTGCGACGGACGCGCAATCGAAGTTGGAGCCGAGGCCTGCGAGCAGCTTCAGCACTTCCGGGGCCGGGTTAGCCTTGACGGCATAGTAGATGGCGCTGTCCGGCATGGCGTGACGGAAGGCATGAAAATTGTCGCTGATGACGTCGAGGTCAACCACGAGGCAGGGACCGTCGGGACGTCGGGTTGCGAGAAAGTCGCGGATGCGCTGGGTGGTCATATCGATTCCCTCTTCCAATTCCAGAGCTCCGGCATGAACCGGAGGACAAAGGGCATACAAGAACCGCTCAGGAACCAGCCGGTGGAGACCCCGGATCCTTGACGGCGCTTGATGCGCGAATAGTGAACCAACGCCGCGAATGCGGTATGGGTTCGGCTTTGTCTGCCATGGATTGGAGGGAATATCCCTGCCGCACTTCCGGCAATGAAGGTGTGCCTCTTCAGTAACCCCCGCTGATGGAAAGCAGGGAGAGAACAAAAAGGCCCGCACCGTCGTTGCTTCAGGCGTCCTCGCATTTTCCGGTTGGCCGGAATAGCGACTGGAGGGGTTAATTCCAGGTACCTTACCGATTTCCTCACCAATTCGAGGGTTCGGCGGACACCCATGGGCACGTGCGACTTTGGGCTGAGTGGGAAATAAGAATATTTGCCTTCACAATCAAGAGAAATTTTGCGCTCCGGCCCAAAAAAATAATTGAACGATGAAGGACAATTTGTTCAACCTCCTTCAACAGATTTGGAGGACCGCCCATGGACACCTTGACCCGCATACGCGCCTTCATCGATGTGGTGGAAGCAGAAGGCTTTTCCGCCGCTGCGCGGCGCACCGGCCGCTCCAAGGCACTGCTATCCAAATATGTGCGCGAACTGGAGGACGAACTCGGCGCGCTGCTGCTCAACCGTACCACCCGGCAGTTCTCCATGACCGAGGCCGGCCACACCTATTATCGCACCGCGTCCGATATCCTCAAGGAGATCGACAACCTTGCCGACCTTGTGCGCGAGAACAATGCGCAGCTGAAGGGCCGCTTGAAGGTCTCGGTGCCACGCACCTTCGTCGATGCCGATGTCGGTCAGTCGCTGATCGATTTCGCCAAGGAAAATCCAAACCTGCAGCTGGAGATCGCTGCCGACGACCGCTTCGTCGACCTGATCGAGGAAGGCTTCGACGTCGCGGTCCGCGTGACCAAACTCGAAGATTCCGGCATGATCGCCCGCAAGATCTCCGATTTCCGCGTCCATATCTGCGCCACGCCGGAATTCCTTGAACGCTACCCCAATATCGAGCACCCGACCGATATTTCCAACGTCCCCTTCATCGTCGACACCAATTCCCGCAGCCAGGCAAGCATCCGCTTCTACAATCCCGACAGCACCTCCTTTGCGGTCGCCGTTTCCGGCCCGATGGAAGTCAACAGCCCGCACGCGACCCTGCGCGCCGCGCTGTCAGGGATCGGCATTGCGCTCATTCCCGACTTCATCGCCCGCAAGCCGATAGAGGACGGCAGGCTGGTGACGCTGTTCAACGACTATATTCCGACCGATCGTGGCATCTACGCTGTCTATCCGCACCGGCGCTATCTGCCGGCAAAGGTCAGGATCTTCGTGGACTACCTCCACAACTGGTTCAAGAAACATCCCTGAGCGAGCGGGATGCGCGCCCAAGCGTCGTAGGGGCGGTCCCAATTCCGTCCCATTTTCTGGTGAGAAATCACCCCAACCGAACAGGGCAGCGGGTAAGCATGAAAAGATCGACACTTCTGACGGCCGGGCTTCTTTCGCTTGCCCCCGCCACCGCCTTCGCCCATCCGCATATTTTCGTGGAGGCGCGGCTGGAAGTTGTCGCCGCACCTGACGGCAGCATTCAGGAACTGCGCAATGTCTGGCGCTTCGACGAGGTCTTCTCTTCCTCGGTCGTCATGGACTTCGACAAGAACACCGATCTGAAGCTGGAACCGAACGAACTTGCCGAAGTCGGCAAAACCGTCCGGGATTCGCTTGCCGACTACGACTACTACATGAACATGACGATCAACGGGAAGAACATCACCGTCCAGAAGCCCGACATCATCCATGTCGATTATAAGGACGGCCAGCTCCTGATGTTCTTTGCCGTCAAGCCGGTGGAAAAGATGCCGCTGAAAGGCAAGCTGACCTTCGGCGTCTATGATCCGACGCTCTACACATCGATCGATTTCCCAACCGACAACGAACTTGCCATGGTCGGCGATGGCTTCAAGGCCTGCAAGCACGCGGTCGTGCGCCCCGACGCAGACGAAGTGATCTCGGAAAACAAGCAGTCGCTGACCGACGCTTTCTTCAACGATCCGACCGGCACCAATATGTCAAAACTGTTTGCCACCCGGCTGGAAATCACATGCTGACGAAACGCCTGCCCCTCGCCCTGCTCGCGCTTACTGTCATGGTCGCCGCCGCTCATGCGCAATCGCCGCTCGGCATCGGAACGGCGGAGCCGAGCTTCCAGCCGACGGGCGGGCCGCTGGCGCCTCTTTTTCTCTACGTGAATTACGAACAGCAGGCCTTCTATCGCGCCCTGACCGGTGCATTGAAGGACATGCGTCAGGACCCCTGGCAGCTTTCCTCGCTGATCGGCCTTTCATTCGCCTATGGCGTCTTCCATGCCGCCGGCCCCGGCCACGGCAAGGCCGTCATCTCCTCCTATATGATCGCCAACGAGATCGAACTCCGACGCGGCGTCGTCATTTCCTTCATCTCTGCCTTCGTGCAGGGCGTCATGGCGGTCATCCTGGTCGGCGGAGCATGGCTGGTGCTGCGCGGCACCGGCGTCACGCTGACCATGGCAACGCATGCGATGGAAATCGCCAGCTTCGTGATGGTCATCCTTTTTGGTGGCTGGCTGCTTTTCCGCAAGCTGCGCTCTATGGCTGGCAGCCTGCCGCGCCGTGAGCTGATGGCGACACCGGCCGGCCCGGTCAGCATGATGCTGGATTGGAAGGACAATGCCTCGGAGCGCCAGAGCGCGAATTTCAGCTTCAACGGCAAGGCCCAGGCCGTAGAACCCGGCCATAGCTACGTGCCCGGCATGGTCTGCGAGACCTGCGGCAATTCGCACCTGCCCGATCCATCGCTTGTCAGCGGTGACAAGTTCAGCATGCGCGAAGCCTGGTCGGCGGTTATCGCCGTGGGCTTACGCCCCTGCTCCGGCGCATTGCTGGTCATGACCTTCTCGCTGCTGAACGGGCTTTATCTCGGCGGTATACTCTCCGTCGTTGCCATGTCGCTCGGCACCGCGATTACGGTCGCGATCCTCGCCACCCTCGCCGTCACGGCCAAGAGCACGGCGGTGCGCCTCTCTGGCCGCGGCTCGTCCGCCTCCGTCTGGATCGGCAATACGATCGAGATATCAGGCGCTGTTCTCGTGATCCTGATGGGTGTGTTGCTGCTCGGAGCCTCCCTGCAGGGATAGGCTTCCGCTTATGGCTTATGGCTTCCTGCTGCGCTGATAGCGCGCCCGCAGCCAGAATATCCCGAAGAAGCACATCAGCAGGCAGACGCCGACGATGACCGCCAATGTCGGCGAGAAAGCGCCGATCCACAGCACGATGGTCGGCAGGAAATAGATCACCAGCCCGGCACAAACCAGAATGATAGCAGCGGCAATCGCCTGCGAACGGCTTTCCGGGCTCATGGATAGGGTCACTCCTCTTGTCCGGGAGTGGATAGGCCAGCCGCCCTCTAAAGGCAACTGGCCGCAGTGTCACTGAGCTCCGAGGGACCCCAAGATTACTGGGAGAGAGTGACCTTGGCGGAGGAGACCGTCGCTTCGATATGATCGACGAGCTGGTCGGGCAGACCGAGCCGGCCGGCAAGCAGGTCGAGATATCCGCGTTCTGCACGCGAATCCGGTTCGATCGTCAAGCGCGACGCCGTATAGAGTTCGACCTTCTGTTCCTCTGTCACCGCGGCTGCGACAAGCGCATCGATATCCGTCGGCTCCGAAAGCTCGCGCTCGATGAAGCTTGCGGCCTCGCCGCTGACATCGGCGGCCTTGACCTTGTCCATGATGAGCGTGCGTTCCGCATCGTCGATATGGCCATCGGCCTTGGCCGCAGCAATCATGGCGCGGATGAGGATGAGCACGAATTCATTGCTGGTCGCAGGTGAAGCCGAGCCGAAGCCGGATTCGGCAGGCGGTGGCAGGAGAACGGGATTGTTCGCCGTTGGCGCATCGGAGGGTGCTGCGGGCGCCTGTCCGGCCTGATAGTTCTTCCAGGCCTGGTAGCCGAGACCTGCGATGGCTGCGAGACCGCCGATAGCGACGGCATTGCCTGCAATGCTGCGGCCGGTCTTGGTGCCGAGAAGCGCGGCGGCAAGCGCGCCGGCCTTCAACGGATTGTCCTTGGCCACCTGGATCGCATCGCCTGCCCGGTCGCGCACGCTGCCGCCCACGCCCGGCACCTGCGATCCCAGAAACTGGTCCAGTAGTTTCTTCGCGTCGAACATGTCCTCATCTTCTCCCTGTTTTAAAGGCTGGAGGAGAACATAGGTTTGCGACTGCCGAAATACAAACGAGGGCGGTACAGCCACCCCCGTTCAAACCTGTCAGCTTTCAAAACCTGGGCTTTAAGAGCTCATCCCTTCAGCGCGAAAGCTTCGGAGGCGAGCTTGGTGATGCCTGCCCAGTCACCTGCGGCAACCAGCTCCTTCGGCGCAACCCACGAACCGCCGACGCAGATGACGTTCGGCAGCGAGAGATAGTCGTTGGCATTCTTCAGCGAGATGCCACCGGTCGGGCAGAAGAACGTCCCAGCAAGCGGCGAGGAAAGCGCCTTGAGATAGGCCGCACCGCCGGCCTGCTCGGCCGGAAAGAACTTCAACACCTGATAGCCTTCTTCGCGCAGCGCCATGACTTCGCTTGCGGTCGCAGCACCCGGAAGCAGCGGTACCGGAGAATCGGCTGCAGCATCCAGAAGCTCCTGGGTCGTGCCGGGGCTGACGATGAACTTGGAGCCAGCCTGTACGGCGGCCTCCCAATGGGCAGCGTTCAGAATGGTGCCGGCGCCGACTTCTGCGCCTTCTACTTCAGCAGCAACCGCGCGCACGGCATCCAGAGCAGCCGGGGTGCGCATGGTGATCTCGATGGCCTTCAAACCACCGGCAACGAGCGCGCGGGCGAGAGACACGGCCGACTTCGCGTCCTCGACGATCAGGACCGGAACGACGGGCTGGAGTTTCAGGATGGAAAGGAGTTTCTCTGTCTTCTCGCCCATGGCCGCAGTTCCCTTAAACGATTGAAATCGGCTTTCGAATAACGCTCTCACAAGGGCTTGTCGAGATAAAACCAGCCCGCGCGACAAGACGGGTATTAAATCGGTGGGAATTGGGCTAGGCTTTTGCGACCGTCACAAAAGGTTCATTCGTATGGCGAAAGAGATCGAGCGGAAGTTCCTCGTACGCAGCGATGCATGGCGCTCCGCAGTCCAGTCGAAATCGGTCCTGAAACAGGGCTATGTCGCCTCGATGGACGACCGCTCCGTACGCGTTCGCATACTTGATGAAAAGACTGCGCGGCTAACGCTGAAGATCGGCCGAAGCACACTCACCCGCGACGAATTCGAATATGAGATCCCCGTCTCCGACGCCGAGGAACTGCTGGAAAACGCCATCGGCATCGTCATCGAAAAGACGCGCCATCGCGTGCCCCATGAAGGTTTCGTCTGGGAAGTCGATGTTTTCGCCGGCGTCCATCGCGGCCTCATCATCGCCGAGGTCGAGATGCAGGCTGAGACCGACAGTCCCTCCCTGCCCGCTTGGCTCGGCCGCGAGGTGACGGGCGACTTCCGCTATTCCAATCAGGCGCTTGCCACAGAATTCGAGCACGACAGGCATGGGCTATCGCATACGGCCTGAGGCCGACTTTACCGACGAGTTCCGAGGCGTGGCCGAGGAGCAGCTCACGCGCGCCATCACCGTCCTGGAAGAGCGGCCGGAAGGCGCCCATGAGGCAATTCACGCCTTCCGCAAGAGCATCAAGCGGCTGCGCTCGCTCTATCGTCTGGTGTCCCGCGAAGTGCCGGAATTCCAGAAGCAGGAAAACGCCCGGCTGAGGGATACCGCAAGGTCGCTCTCTGCGATCCGCGATGCCGCAGCAATTGTCGATACCGCTCGCTACTTGCAGGACAATGCCCGCAACCCGGAAGAAGCCGAGGCGCTCGGCCGCATTGTCTCTATCCTGGAGGCGCGGCGCGACTGGATGTCGGAAGCCGAAAGCGGCCTCGAACAGCGGCTGCACGACGCTGCCCACGCCTTGCGGGAAGCGATCGCAGCGCTCGACGATGTCGCCTTCGACAAGAGCCATCGCAAGAATGCCCGCATGCTGGCAAAGAGCTGGCGCCGGACGGCATCGCGTGCGAGGGAGGCACTGGATGCCTGCCACGAGGATGCGGCGGCTGAAGACTTCCACGAACTGCGCAAGCGCACCTATGACTACCGCCTCTACCACGCGCTTTTGCGCGATCTCTGGCCGAGCGCGATGAAGGCCAAACGCGACTTCGCCAAGGAGCTTGTCGAGCGCCTGGGTCATATCAACGACCTCGCTGTGCTCTCGGATCTCGTGGAGGCGGAGCCGCAGCTCTTCACCCGCAATGACGATCTCGCCCATTTGCTGGACGCCGTCATCTTTCGCCAGCAGGAGGATCGCCGCGAGGCGCTGCTCAGCGCCGAAACGCTCTACGGCGACGATCCCGATGATGAAGCGCAGCGTCTGGAGCTACTCTGGGGCTCGCTCCGAAATTGATGCATTTGCCCATTGACCTCAACATCAGTTGAGGTCGTAGCCTCGGCCGGTCAATGAACCTTGCCGAGGAAAATATGTCTGCCGAAAATGCCGCGATGCCGCAAATCCAGGGCATCTACGAAACCCATCTCACCGTCGCCGATCTGAAGACCTCCATTCCCTTCTACCGCGATATTCTGGGCCTCGAATTCGCCGCCGAATTTCCCGAACGCCGCATCGCCTTCTTCTGGGTGAACGGCAAGAAGAACGCCATGCTCGGCCTCTGGGAAACCGGCACCAGCCCCTTGAAGATGCGCCTGCACATGGCCTTCCGCTTGTCGCAGGAGGAAATGATGCGGGCGCCGGCGCTGCTGATCGACAAGGGCCTGAAACTGCACGGCTTTCACGGCGAGCCGATCACCGAACCGATCGTCATCGGCTGGATGCCGGCGCTGTCGCTCTATTTCAACGATCCCGACGGACATTCGATCGAATTCCTGAGCGTGCTCGACGAGGAGCCGGATGCTGCGTTTGGCATGCGGTCCTACGCCGAATGGAAGGCGCGCGGATAGGCACAATCCGACAATGCCGTCCTTGCGTAATGTCATTGCGCAGGGACGGCATATTCTGTATTTCCACGCGCATGACCGACAATGCGACCCAAACAAGCCCCTTCCTGGTGGCAGCGCTCTATCATTTCGTATCCCTGCCGCGCTTCGAGAGCCTGCAGGCGCCGTTGCAGGCGCTGTGCGAGGAGAATGGCGTGAAGGGCACGCTTCTGCTCGCTCATGAGGGCATCAATGGCACGATTGCCGGACCGGATGCCGGCATCCATGCCGTCCTCTCCTTCCTGCGCGCGCAGCCGGAATTTGTTGCCCTGGAGCACAAGGAAAGCCGCGCGTCCAAAATGCCGTTCCTGCGCATGAAGGCGAAACTGAAGAAAGAAATCGTCACCATGGGCGTCGAGAATATCGACCCCAACAAGGTGGTCGGGACCTATGTCGATCCCAGTGACTGGAATGCACTGATCTCGGATCCCGACACAATAGTCATCGATACCCGCAACGACTACGAGACGGCGATCGGCATCTTCCGCGGGGCGCTTGACCCCCAGACCAAGACCTTCCGTGAGTTTCCAGACTGGGTGCACAACAATCCCGGCCTGCACAACAAGCCGAAGATTGCAATGTATTGCACCGGCGGCATTCGCTGCGAGAAGGCGACCGCCTTCATGAAGGAACAGGGCTTCGAAGAGGTCTATCACCTCAAGGGCGGCATCCTGAAATATCTTGAGGAAGTGCCGCAGGAAGAAAGCCTTTGGGAAGGGGCCTGCTTCGTCTTCGACGAGCGCGTTTCCGTCGAACACGGCCTGAAGGAAGGCGAGCACAAGCTCTGCCATGCCTGTCGCAACCCGATCACGGTAGAAGAGGTCACCTCGCCTCACTACGAGGAAGGCGTTTCCTGCAGCAACTGCTACCATACGCGCAGCGAAGAAGACCGTCTGCGCTATCGTCAGCGCCAGCACCAGATCGCACTCGCCAAGAAGCGCGGCCAAAAACATATCGGCACGTAGAGGAATTCCAGCAAAAGTGCGCAGCAGTTTTGCGTCCGGAATTGCTTGAGAGCTGAGAGATAGAGCGAAGCTCTACCCTGCGATTCGGCGCTGCGACCGGGTCTTGCGTCGCTCCTGCAGCAAGCCATTGATCTGATCGGCGGCCATCGGCTTGCCGAAGAAATAGCCCTGCAGGCTGTCGCAGCCGAAGAGACGCAGCGCAATTGCCTGCTCCTCCGTCTCGATGCCTTCGGCGGTGACGGGGATATCCAGTGCGCGGGCTAGTGCCACCGTCGCCTGCAGCATTTCCCGCTGCCGGCTGTCAGTGGTAACATCGATGACCAGCGAGCGGTCGATCTTGATGCGGTCGAAGCCGAACTGCCGGAGGTAGCCGATCGAAGAGAAGCCGGAGCCGAAATCGTCGAGCGCCACCTTGACGCCGAGCGACTTGAGGCGATCGATCGACTGGCGCGTGCGCTGCGGGTTTTGGATCATGTAGCCTTCAGTGATTTCAAGCGTAACGCGGCTTGCCTCGATCTCCGTCTGCTTCAGCACGTAGCGAACATAATCGGTGAAGGCCGGATTGCGGAACTGGCCCGGGGAAACGTTGACCGAGATCTTCAGCTCCGGCCACTGCTTAGCCGTTTCACAGGCCTTGCGCAGCACGAAAAGGCCAAGGGATTCGATGAGCCCGCTGGTTTCGGCAATGGGGATGAAGACTTCAGGCGAAACCGGGCCGTGGCCGGGCCGGTTCCAGCGTACCAGCGCTTCGACGCCATTCATCTCATGCGTCGCGGCGTCGACGAGCGGCTGATAGGCAAGCGTGAGATCGCCGCTTTCGATTGCCATGCGCAGGTCGAGCTCCAGCGCGTTGCGCTGCGCGCGATCGGTATCCATGGCCGGATCGTAGAGCGTCATGCGGGCGCGTCCGGCTTCCTTTGCCTTGTACATGGCAAGATCGGCGCGGCGTACCAGTTCTTCACGGTCGATCGAGCCGAGCGACGACATGGCGATGCCGATGCTGGCGCCAACCACGACGATCCGCCGGCCGACTTCGAGCGGCTCGGCAAGGAAATCGAGGATCTGCTCCGCCAGCTGCAGTGCGGCGGCGTTTTCCGCATCCGAAAGGAAAGCGATTGCGAATTCATCACCGCCGATGCGCGCGAGCACGGCATCATCAGGGATCAGCACGTCCAGCCCCGCCGCAACAGCACGGATCAGCTGGTCGCCAGTGCCATGGCCATAGCTGTCGTTGACTTCCTTGAAGCCGTCGAGGTCGAGATAGAGCAGCAGGACGTTCCGCTTCGTTTGTCGCGCTTCCACGACGAAACTGTCCATCGCGAGGCTCAAGCCATCGCGGTTGGAAAGACCGCTCAGACGATCGCGAAGCGCTTCCGCACGCGCACTGTTTTCCTCCGCCTTCAGGCGTCGCCCGGCCAGCCAGCCGATGATGAGCAGGACGACGAAGAACAGGCCGACAAGACCAAGCGCCTGAATGACCATGGGCCGAACCTGCGCATAACCGATATCGCCGGGCGAACGCGACACCCAGACAAGCTTGCCAAGAACCGCGCGAGCAGGGTCTGCGATTTCCACCGAATAGGACGAGGCAAAATCCGCTGGCACCAGCCGCAATCCGTTCAGCACGTAAGTGGTGCCGAGAGCAGATATTTTTGCATCATCGAGATGCCGGGCGAAAATCAGATAGCGATGTCGACCGGCAGGAATATCAAGCTCACCTGACTTCTCTCGCACAAGCGCGATACCGACGGCGGCAATGCCTCTGGCGGTCTTGATGAAACCGGTGGCTTCCGGCTTCTCGCCGGCATCAGGTCCACGAACCTTGTCCAGAAGCCGCCAAAGTGATGGGGAGAAGAAATCACTGACCGGCATCGGCATTGGCAAACCGTCCTGATAGGACATGACGGTCTCCTTCTGGTCGTCAATGACGATGGCCATATCGAAGAGAGAGCTATTGAGGGACATCTCGCCATAATTGCTGATCGTCCATGCCATGCCCTCCGGCTCGTAGACATTGGCAGCCGCGTCATCCCAGGCGGCGTAGTCATCAAGCGTAGCAGCAAGCTGGTTCTCGAAGGTCTTGACTGCGCCAACCGTCGTTTCACGCGAACGCTCGTCGTCTAGCACATTGGCATTTTCGGAAACACGCTCCAGCGCCGTCAGAACCATGATGGTGACAACAGCGACAATGATCGCAAAGGAAAAAAGCACGCCAGTAACCGTGGTATGGCGGCCCAAACCCGATCCGTTGCTTTTAGACCTCAAGACTGCCGGCAATTCATACAACTCCCCGTTCAATAAACCTTCGCAGTCAAGGGTCAAGAAACGCTTAAAATCATGAGAACTATCGAGAATCCGGCTCAGGATTTACTGGAATACCTCATATTTCCGCAGATTGACAACTAGTTTCCAATAATGGTAACTAGTTTCCGTAATTTCATATGGAGAACCGCAGATCTTGAAACGCACGATCGCAGCGGATTTGCTGACGGACATCATGCTTATGGTCTTCCGCATCAACGGACGACTGCTGGACGGCGGCGACCGGCTGGGCGCACCGCTGAACCTCACCAGCGCCCGCTGGCAGGTGCTCGGAGCAATTTCGCTGTCTCCCGGTCATGTCACGGTGCCCGCCATTGCCGAGATGATGGGCATGACCCGCCAGGGCGCCCAAAAGCAGGTGAACAAGCTGGAGGAAGACGGCTTCATCGAAAAGCGGCCCAACCCGCGCCATCAGCGCTCGCCCTTCTATGTGCTGACGCCGCAAGGCGCTGAGAGTTATGCGCGGATATCAGCGCTTCTTACCGGCTGGGTCAATGCGCTTGCCGGCGGGCTAAATGCAACGGAGCTGCGGGCGGCGCTCGATCTTCTGAACAGGTTCGACCAACGGCTGGCGCTGGACGCCACAAAAAGCGAGGAGCGGAAATGAAAACGATCATTCATGCCGGCGCGGGCGCAGTCGCCATGATCCTGATTGCGGGTTTTCTGACCGCAACACTGATCTCCGAACTTCTTCTGGATGCGACCGCTATTCTTGCCGTCAAGAAAGCGATCCTTGCCGGCCTCTGTCTGCTGATCCCGGCGCTCGCAATGTCAGGCGGCAGCGGCTTTTCACTTGCCCGCGACCGTCTTTCGCCGGCTATCGAAAGGAAGCGCAGACGGATGAAGATCATTGCAGCAAACGGGCTGCTGATCCTCCTGCCCCTGGCAGTCCTGCTTTACCTTCGCGCGACGGCAGGCCTGTTCGATATTCTCTTCTACGGAATGCAAACGCTGGAAGTGCTGGCCGGCTCCGTCCAGCTTGCGCTGCTCGCCCGGAATTTCCGCGACGGACGGAAAATGACGAGAGGAAAACGTCTCGCAGCAGCAAAGACGCTGAATGCGATCTGAAACGGCAGGGCATTGATGCCCCGCCGAAAATGTCTGCTAGAAATACCTGGCCTCAGACGGCCTTGTGATTACCCTTCGGGAACTGGCTGGCGAGTTCGCGATACCACTTGCCGCTCTTCTTGAGCGTGCGAACCTGCGTTTCGTAGTCGACATGGACGAGGCCGAAGCGCATGCGATAGCCTTCCGCCCATTCGAAATTGTCCATCAGGCTCCAGGCAAAGTAACCGCGCATCGGATAGCCGTCCTTGATGAGACCAGCAACGACATCGAGGTGATCGCTGACATAGTCGAGGCGCATCACGTCATCGACCTCACCATCGACCACATCGGTATTATCGCAGGCGCCGTTCTCGGTGATGTAGCATTCCGGCAGTTCGTAGCGGCGGTAGAGGTCCTCGACGAGCAGCTTGAGGCCCGGCGAATATACTTCCCAGCCGATATCCGTCTTCACGTCGCTTGCAGGAGGTGCTTCCACCGTCCAGGGGAAGTCGCCCTTGCGGCTGGCATCGTCGGCGACGCGCTCCGGCTTGTAGTAGTTCAGGCCCCACCAATCGAGCTTCTGGTTGATGATCTTGAGGTCACCGTCCTCGATGATGGGCATGCGATCGCCGAGTGCCTCGACGAATTCCCTGGGATATTCACCCTTGAAGACAGGGTCGAAGAAAGCGCCGTTATGAAACTGATGGGCGCGTTCGCCGGCAGCAAGATCGGCCGCATTGTCCGAACCGGGAATGATCGAGGAGGCATTGAGCACCAGACCGACAGGCACACCAGGCGCTTCAGAACGGATCGCCTCGACACCGAGACCATGCGCAAGGTTCATGTAGTGCATGGCATGAAGCGCGGCCTGCATGTTGCGCTCGCCCGGCGCATGAATGCCATAGAGATGGCTGAGCCAGACGATGCACCAAGGCTCGTTGAAGGTCGCGACGCTGTCGAGGCGGTCGCCAAGGCGGCTCATGACAGTCTTGGCATAACGCTGATAGGCGTAAGCCGTCGAACGCGCCGTCCAGCCGCCGTCACCGGCGAGCAGCAGCGGCAGGTCCCAGTGATAGAGCGTCGCGAAGGTCTTGATGCCGCGCGCCTTGCAGCCGTCGACGAGACGATCGTAGAAATCGAGGCCGGCCTCGTTCACCGGACCGGTGCCATCGGGGATGATGCGCGGCCAGGCGATCGAGAAACGATAGGCATCGACGCCCATGCTCTTGATGAGATCGAGGTCCTGGTCCAGCCGGTTATAGTGGTCGCAGGCGACATCGCCGTTATCACGGTTATGGACGCGGCCCGGCATGTTACAGAAGGCGTCCCAGATGGATGGCTTGCGGCCATCGGCTTTGCTGGCGCCTTCGATCTGGAAGGCAGCGGTGGCAACACCGAAGGTGAAATCGCCGGGGAAGCGGTCGGCAAGCGTTTTCGGATCGATCATCTGTGAATCCCATCTCTCAGTTATGGACTGACCGTTTGCGCGGGGTTTAGCCAAGCCTGATGGCAAAGTACAGGCCGGCGGAAAGAAAAACTGTAACGTTGCAGGAAGAAAGACAAGACGGCTGCGGGCCCACCAGCGGCCTCTCTCCCCAATCTCATAACGCCAATGTCAGCAGTCGTGATTTGCTGTCGCGACCGCGATCCTTACACCGGAAAGGGCATCACAATATGAAAGGAAACGAATGTTCTCTTCGATCCATTTGCTGCAGCCGCATTTCTTGAGCCTGCTGCGCATCGTCTCGTCACTTGTGCTTTTCAGCTACGGGACGCAAAAGATCCTGCTTTTCCCGGCTGCAGCAAGCGTGCCGCCCATCGGCTCGCTTTCGTGGGTTGCCGGCCTTATCGAACTCACGCTCGGCTTCCTGGTGCTCATCGGTTTCCAGACACGCATCGCAGCCTTCGTGCTTTCCGGCCTGATGGCATCAGCCTATTTCATCGGCCACGCATCGAAGAGCTTTTTCCC